>JAQUQQ010000007.1 GCA_028716005.1 Candidatus Moraniibacteriota bacterium
ATTTTGAAATTGGAAAAAGAATTGCCCGATCTTGAAGAAGAAAAAAACAATCTGAACGCAATGCTGGTCAAAAAAGACGCGGCTCTTCCTTTTTTGAGAACTCTGGAAAAAGTCGCTGGGGATGCCTTCTGCCAGATAAAAATAGAGCCAGCCGATATCAGCAAGATAAAATTTGAAAAAAAAGCCGCCGTTGCCTCAAAAGATCAAAATACCGACGAATTGGACACAACCAAGAGTCAAGACCAGGCGAAAACTGCCGCGGAGAAGGATAAAAAAACAGACGATTTGGCTCCGCTCAAGGATTTTCCTGCTTTTTCCATTGAAGTTACGGGACGGTTTGCCGCTCTTGTTGATTTTTTTGAAAAATTCGAAAATATGCCCTATTTTGTCAGGCCGCTGATAGTTGATATTTCTCCGGAAAAGAAAAAAATTATGGCGTCCGGGAGCGCGGGAGCTATTTCGGCGGAAAAGCAGGCTTCTCAGGAAAGTGAAAACCAGAACGAAAAAAATGTTATAATGACGATGATATTTGTGGTTTATGGAAACTGAAAAAACAGAAAAAAAGGAAAAAAAATCTCAAACAGCGGGCGGAACGCTTCAAAAAATAATCAGTGTTTTTTCACGCTGGTTATTCCTGGTAATGATCGTCATTTCCTCCGCCTACGCCATTTTTATTTGGAAGAAATATATTATGAATGCTGATTGGAGCGAAGAAAAGAAAAGATCTTACATCAACGAACAGTCAGTATTGTCATTCGATGAGGAAAAGTATAAAAAAGCGATCGAAATAAGAAGCAGCCGGCGGGAAAAATTGGATAACAGCGAAAAATTTTCCGGCCGGGATATTTTCTTTCCCGAAGGATTCTGAAATTAGTATCTAGTATTTTGTATTTAGTATTTGGTATCCTAAGTTAAAAAAAATACTAAATACAAGATACCAAATACCAAATACGGAAATCATTGACCTTTTGGTCGTTTTTTGTTAAGTTAGCTCGACATGCGCTCGTGGCTCAACGGATAGAGCACCTGGCTTCGGACCAGGGGATTGCAGGTTCGATTCCTGCCGAGCGCACCAGAATCATACTTTCCGTTTTTTGGGAGCGGATTTTATGGGCGGCGTTTATCGCCGCCCAAGGCGTTTGGGGCTTTTGTTTCGGATTTTTCGGGTTTGGTTCCAAAACTTTTTTGGCGGACAAAGTGAGGTTCGAGCCAAAGATTTCTTTGGCGGCAACCTTTTTCTCAAAAAGATTGCTCTCCCGCGCGATTTTAGGCAGGTTTTCCGCTTCTTTTATCCATTTTTCCATTGGTTCGACCCAGCCAGTTCGCTTTTGTTCAAGAGCAGATATTTTTTCTTCCAGCGTTTTCTTTTCGCAAAGTTGTTTTGCTTTTTCTTCACGATAAATTTCTCTTTCAATATCCTGTTCCAAATATCCGTCGAGCAGTCTTTGCAGCTTAATTTCTATATCATCAATTCTCTTTTCCGAATCTTGAACAAAAGCGATTGAAGATTGGGCGGTTTCTTTTTTGTCTTTTTCAAGCATTTTCAATAATTGATCCGCCCAATCTTTTTTCAAAGAAAATTTTTGAAGAAGTTTTGAAACTTGCTCATTGAGATTTTCCTCGCGGACAAATGGCTCTCGGCATTTTGCGGTTTTGGATTTTCTCGAACAGCGATAATAGATATGCCCTTTTTGCGTTTCGGCGGTTATGCTCATCCCGCAGGAGCATTTCAAGAGTCCGCAAAATGCTTTCGGATTATTCTTTCTGCTTTTTCTCGGCTTTCCCCTTTGTTTCAAAACTTCCTGCACTTTATCAAAAATTTTCTTTGAAACGACTGGCTGGTGTTTGCCTTCGTGGATTTCGCCTGAATAACGGAATAAGCCGATATAGAATGGGTTGGATAAAAGATAAGAAATTCTGTCTCGGTGAAGTTTGTTGCCTTTCTTTGATTTGATTCCGTTTTGCGCCAAAAAGTCGGAGATGTCTTCCAATCTTGAATTGTTTTCGGCGTATAGCTGAAACGCCTTGCGGAGAACAACTGATTTCTTCTTATCAACAATTATCGTTTTGTTTCTCGAATCGTTGATATATCCCATGGGAGCAAGCGTGGGATATTCTCCACGCCTGACTTTTTGGCGCAATCCTCGCTTGGTATTTTCAGATAAACTATCAACATAATATTTGCTTTGCCCAAAAGCGATGTTGAGCATGAATTTGCCTTGGGGAGTTGGCTCAAACCAGAATTGGGGAAACTTCAACGCTTTCAAATGCCCGCAATCCAAAAGATAGATGATTTTCCCGCCGTCAACAGAATTGCGCGCCAGCCTGTCAGGATGCCACGCCAAAATTCCATTAGCTTCGCTTTTCTCGATTCTACTCATCATGGAATTAAAAACCGGACGGCCCGGAATTTTAGCCGATTGCTTTTCGATGAATTTTTCAATCACATCAAGATTTTCTCGTTTGGCGAACTCGCGCAATTCTGTTATCTGCGCTTCGATTGAAAGCACTTGTTTATCTTCCACATCCGTGGATTTGCGGGCATACAAAAAGAATTTTTGCATGGTGATAAAATTACTTTTTAGAAACTCAAAAGGCCGCCTTGGTTGAACCCAACCTGATAGAATCAGATTGTCCAAGACGGCCATTAAAAAATTCTATCAGTTTGTTGGGTTCGACTCAATTGTATCACAACTCTAAAATCAGAGCAAAAATTCTTTTTGTTTCGGGCAAAGCAAATTCGAGACAGAATTTCTTTGAAAATCGCGCGGGAGGCGAACCTCACTTTGTCCGCCAAAAAAGTTTTGGAACCAAACCCGAAAAATCCGAAACAAAAGCCCCAAACGCCTTGGGCGGCGATAAACGCCGCCCATAAAATCCGCTCCCAAAAAACGGAAAGTATGATTCTGGTGCGAATTTACAACCAAGCTCGAACTTTTTTCCAAAATTCAGTTTAGTTTCCGCCCGGCTTCCGCATTCGGCAGAGCCGAATTTTCAAAACAGAAAAATTTTCCTTCAATTATTTCAAAAAAAATTCGCGCGCCCCTTCAAAAAAAGGAAATGGAAAATTTTTCGGTTTTGAACTCCGATGAAATCGGAGGCGGAAGCGATATTTATCTTACTATTTTATCTTCTTGGCCGCCCTTGTCCGCACCCACCCAACGCGGGCGGCAAAAAAGGAACTCCCTATAATGCAAAGGAGTAAAATTTATTATATCGAACTACATATGAAATCATTTATTTACTGCCAAGATGCTGCTTATTCGTTTCATTTTCCTAAGATATATGCAAATACCAGCGGAGCGACAATGCTAGCATCGCTCTCAATGACAAATCGTGGCGTATCTTTTCCGAGCTTTCCCCAAGTTATTTTTTCATTCGGTTCGGCTCCGCTATAAGAACCATAAGAAGTCGTGCTGTCTGATATCTGACAAAAATAGCCCCACTTTGCGACTTCAGTTTCGCGAAGATCTTGTTCGATGAGTGGCACGACACAAATTGGAAAGTCTCCCGCGATTCCGCCGCCAATCTGAAAAAAGCCAGTGGAGCTGTGTTTCGTATTTTCCTTATACCAATCAATCAAAAAATCCATTGTCTCAAGCCCGCTTTTCACGATATGGAAACCAGAAACTTCTTTTTTCTTTGCGAATGCGACAAACATGTTTCCCAGCGTTGAATCTTCCCAGCCAGGAACGAAGATAGGCAAGTTTTTTTCCGAGGCCGCGAGCATCCAGGAATTTTTCGGGTCTATCTGAAAATATTGATCGAGACGCCCTGAACGGATCAGCCGATACATATATTCATACGGAAACAATCTTTCATTCGCCTTATCAGCTCCTCGCCACAAATCCCACATATGCATCTCAATCCTTTTCATCGCTTCTTCTTCTGGAATACAAGTGTCCGTCACCCTGTTGAATTTTTCTTTGAAAAGGTTTTCTTCGTCCTCTGGAGACAAGTCTCTGTAATGCGGAACTCTTCTGTAAGAATCGTGAGCAACCAGATTAAAAATATCTTCCTCAAGATTTGCTCCCGTGCAGCATATAGCATGGACTTTATCTTGCCGAATCATTTCCGCAAGCGTAATACCAAGCTCTGCCGTGCTCATCGCTCCAGCGAGAGTCACCATCATTTTTCCGCCTTTTTCAAGGTGTTCGGAATATGCTTTTGAGGCGTCAGCGAGAGCAGCAGCGTTGAAGTGAAAAAAATTATTGTCAATAAATTGTTTGATTGAACGAAAGTCTGTTTGCTTTTCACGCAAAGAAGTTTTTGAAAAATTGCTTTTTATCATTTTTAATATTTTATGGAATTACAATTCCCCCAATATCAAAAATGTTCCAAGCACCAAGTGAGAAAAATGGGCTTTAATTTTTTTCCTAAAATCAAATACTGAAAGATGTCAGTGCAATTTTTATCGTAAATTCTGGTCATTTATATTGCTTTTAGTTTCATCCAATCGCTGCCTGTCTATCTTACCAAAAATCGGAGATATAACAAACAATTTTAATCGTGCTCTAAATTCCCTAGCGTAAGATCGAGAGAGATTCGTGTTATATTCCATTTTTCCAAAACTCCTTACGGTGCTTTAGTTTTTGCAAAAGGCTTTATTGCTCTTTCTATCACTTTTGTATTTTGCGCAAAAGCAAGAAAAATTCCATAATTCGTAATTGGAACGCCGGCTTCTTGGGCTTTGAGTAAACGCCTTAAATACTTTTGCCGGTCGATCATACAAGCGCCACAATGGATAATCAAAGCGTATTGATTCAGATTATCAGGAAAAGGTCTGCCAAAGTTGAATACAAAATTAATTTTTCCTCCTGCCTTTTTCTGTAAAATCCTCGGTATTTGCACCGTGCCGATATCATTACATTTCCGATCATGATTACACGCTTCAACTATCAATACCCGGTTCCCGACTTTCAAATTATCAATTGCTTTTGCCCCCTTTAGCATCAAGGTCAATTTTCCCATACTCATATAATGCGCCATCATAATCGAAAATGATGTTAATGGAATATTTTCAGGCGTCCATTTCGGGATAATATCAAAAGCTTGGCTGTCGGTAATAATGAGCTGCAATCCCTCACAGGAGCTTTTCAAAAGATCCAGCAAAGTTTGATATCTTTCAAATTCTTCCTGGACTAAATTTTGATCAGAATTACGGGCTTTGTTTAAATCTAGTCGGAACAGCATGGGAATTGCAAATTTTCTCAGAATCCTCTCCAGTGCCATATTTTGAGGTCTCAGCAGTCTCAAGGTCGGTGTTTCTTCATCCATCGGGACAATAAGCAAAACAAAACCTTTTTTGTTGACATTGGGAAGAATATCTATATCTCGAATTTCTTTTTTATAATTATTTTTTATAAAATCGACTAATTTGCGGTGATATATTTTATTGCTAGCATTGATAGCTAGCACTGGCAGATTTAATCTTTGTTTCACTTTGGCTAAGTGTTTTTCGGTTACTTTTTGATTATCAAATACGTTAATGACAACCAAGGCCTGCTTTTGATGTTCTTGCACCCGCTCAATCAATTTTATTTCCAGATCAAGGCTGTCATCCCTTTTAATATCAATCACAATTAAGTTTAAATCCGCTTCTTCAATCGCCTCAAAAGTCTTTCGTCTTTTTTTATCTCCGAGCTCGGAATATTCATCAACTCCGGCGGTATCCAAGACTTTGAATGGTCCCATGCTATGAATTTCCATCAGGGCAACAACAGTATCAGTCGTTGTCCCGGGTGTTTTATCCACAATGGCATAATTTTTTTGTCCGCTCAAAAGATTCAACAGGCTGGATTTTCCAGCATTAGTTCTGCCAATAATGGCTATTATATCTCTTTCTTTTCGTTTAGACATTTTTTCTTTGATAAAAAAATGGAGAATTTCCCTGTTCGCCAAAAATAGGCCTCAGCCCCGCCCGAACGATTTTTTGGTTCAAACAATAAAAACATTTTTCCGCATTTTCATCAATGCAGGGCTTATTTTCGTATAAAAGATATTTATTGCGATAATTTTGGGGGGTAACCGAAGGCATGATTACATTGCCGGCAATTTGCAATACTTTCATTCTTCCCAATGGGCTAAGGACGTCACAAGCTGTTGCCGCCGCGATATTTGCGTTTGGTTGCAATATCCTTAAAACAGCTAAAAAATTTAAAGATAAATTAAAATTACGACTTTTATTCTTATGCCACCATCGTTGAACTTCAGAGTCATTGCTCAAAGGAGTGTCTTCGTGAATAACGTAAGGACCAATCCCAAACATATCAAATTTATTTTCTACGAAGAAATGCAAGTCGTTTATCAAATCTTCGATGGTTTGGTCAGGAAGGCCTATCATTACCCCTGTGCCTACTTGATAATCCAACTTTTGCAAATCTTTCAGGCACTGGAATCTTTTTTCCCATGACATTTCTGCGGGATGAAGCTTGGCGTATAATTTCGGATTAGAAGTCTCAATCCGCAATAAATAACGGGTCGCCCCAGCTTCTTTCAAGGCTTTCAAAAACTCAAAATCTTGTTCTCCGCAAGAGATAGTAATCCCCAAATTTGGGAAATTTTGATGTGCCAATCGAACAATTTCCAATAAATAATTTTTGAAAGAATTAGAAGTCATTTCACCAGATTGATACACAACTGATCCATAATCGGCTTTATCAATAAATTTCAAGCAGCTTAAGATTTCATCAGGACTCATTTTAAATCGTTCTTGTTTTTTGTTTCCTTTTCTAATTCCGCAGTAAAGACAATTATTTTGGCAAATATTAGAAAATTCAATAATGCCGCGAAACCAAACACGCTTTCCAAAAGTTTTTTCTTTTACGCTACAAGCTTTTTTGAAAAGATTCTGTTGATCTTTATCTGTAGCTAGAAGCCAATTTTTTATTTGACTGTCGTTCATTTTTACACATATAAATCTCTTTCTCCTTTACGAATTTTCTTATAGTAATCATCCAGTAATGCCACCAGCTTTGGCGGATAAACTTTTGGTGTTTTTCTTTTGATTTCTTCGATTTCTTGTTTAATAACACCTTCTGCAATTTTTTTGGTTTCCTCGCTTGCAAAATCATCCAGCCATTCACGATAAGTTAAAATCGCATTGATCTTACAAAAAACCGCTTCTTTTCCGCGACGAAGCAGGTCCATAATTTTCCCTCCTGTTCTTCCGCACCGATACCCAGCCGTACAAAAAGAAGTGATGATGCCTTTTTTTGCTAAATCTCTTACTAACTCATCAAGGCTCCTTGTGTCTCCTAATATAAATTGTTGGATTTCTGGTTTTTGCTTATTATCATTTTCTGAATAAGCGCCAATGCCGATTTTTGTGGAAGCGTCCGTTTGCGTGCATCCCAGCTTTAATGCTTTATCTCTGATTTCTTTCGATTCTCTGGCAGTAACAATCATTCCCGTGTAAGGAACGGCTAAACGAATGACGGTAATCAATTTCAAAAAATCTTCATCGGAAACTTTATATTTAGTTTCCTGAATAAAAGGAGTATTTTGAGCTGGCTGCAAACGAGGAAAGGAAATCGTATGAGGACCAATGCCATTAAATTTTTTTTCTAATTCCAGGGTGTGATACTGCAAACCCATGACTTCAAAACGCCAGTCATAAAGTCCAAAAAGCGCGCCTATAGCCACATCATCAATCCCTGCTTCAAATGCCCGATGCATGCAGTAAAGTCTCCACTGATAATTATGTTTTCTTGTGCCTTGTGGATGCACTTTTGCATAAGTCTCATGATGGTAAGTTTCTTGAAAAACCTGATAGGTGCCAATACCAGCTTCTTTTATTTTTTTTAAGTCTTCGACCGACATAGGCGCGGCGTTAACGTTTACTCTTCTAATCCGATTAAACCCTTTTTCTTTTTTTACTTTTACCTGGTAAATTGCTTTTATGGTTTCTGCGATATAATCAACGTTTGATTGCGGGCTTTCGCCGTAAACAACGATCAATCTTTTATGGCCAATTTTTCCAGCTAATATTTCTGTTTCTTTTTTGACTTCGTCGATCGTGAGTTGGCGTCTTGCTTCTTTTTTATTTTCACGACGAAATCCGCAATAAAAACAATTATTGAGACAATAATTGCTACAGTATAAAGGGGCGAAGGTTACAATTCTGTTATCATAAACTTTCCTTTTTATTTCTCGTGCAGCTGACTTCATTTCTTGCCATAATTTTTCATCTTGCACATTTAACAAAACTGCAACCTCTTTGGGTTGTAAAGTTTGGATCCTTAATGATTTTTGAATAATTCTTCTTACTTCTGTGTCTGATGGATTTTGATGCTTTTTTAGTTGAATCCAAATTTTTTTATCATCGATAAAATCTTCACTTTGCTTATAATGCATTTTATTATTTATAGTTTTATTCATTATTACTGTCATTAATTAAAACAAGATGCGCGGCGGGAGCAATTTCGAATCTTTCTTTCGCTATTTTTATTAATTCATACCCATTTTTATATTTCCTTAAATTATGATATTTCAAAGAAAAAAGGATTTTTTATGATTTTATTTTACCAAAAATCAGAGATATTGCCAATGAAGTAATAAAAAAATAATGCTAACTATTTCGTAAGACAATAAAAAGACAGAGCCGCTTTATGAAACGACCCTTGCTAAACTTACATGAAAAGGACACAATATATTTAATAGGGAGTAAAGTGTTGTGCGCGAATGGGTGGAGCGGGTCAAGCACAACCTACCTATTTATACCGCGCCGCTTCCGCCTCCGATTTCATCGGAGTTCAAAACCGAAAAATTTTCCATTTCCTTTTTTTGAAGGGGCGCGCGAATTTTTTTTGAAATAATTGAAGGAAAATTTTTCTGTTTTGAAAATTCGGCTCTGCCGAATGCGGAAGCCGGGCGGAAACTAAACTGAATTTTGGAAAAAAGTTCGAGCTTGGTTGTAAATTCGCACAAATATAAAATCGAGGCAGTAGGCCTCGATTTTGGTTTATATTGTCCGATTTTCAGGAAATAGGAAGAGTAATCGTGAAAGTGGTTCCCTGGCGTTCTTCGCTTTCAAGCGTGATTGTCCCCCCGTGTTTTTCAACGATGGTTTTGGCGACATAAAGCCCCAAGCCAGAGCCGGAAGTTTCAAACCCAACCGCGTTTTTTGAGCGGTAAAATTTTGAAAATATTTTATCAATATCTTTTTTTGGAATCCCGATTCCCGTGTCCGTAATTTTGAACTGGATGTTTTTTTCTGTTCGGAAAGATTTGAGGCTTATTTTCCCTTCCGGCGGAGTATATTTCACGGCGTTGGCGAGGATATTATCAAAAACAATAGCCAGCCGCTCCTTGTCGAACTTGAATGAAAAAGAAGAGGAAAGCGGCATGTCGACGTCTATGTCTATTTTCTTTTCTTTGATCGTCGGCTGATGCTGTTTGATTATTTCATCAATAATCGGACCGATGGCCTGGACGGTGAAGTTGAATTCTGTTTTTCCCTCTTCAAGGCGGGCCGTATTCAAAAGATCGTTTATGACGCTTATGGCATAGTCGATTGTTTCCAGACCCTTTTCAACGATTTCTTTCTGGACATTGTTGATCGGTCCGGTATCCTTTTCAAGAAGGGCCAGATAGGACCATTTTACTCCCGTGAGGGGTGTCCGGAGCTGATGGGCGGCGACGGAAACAAAATCCGATTTTACGCTGTCGGCCTCCTGAAGCCTTTTGTTGGCCTGGGTAAGCTCCATTTCCCGCTCGAAAAGTTTCTTGGTTGTTTCCATGAATTCCTGATTGGTGCCTTCTAGTTTTCTGTTGGCTTCCTCGAGAGCCTTTGTCCGCTGAATCAAATCCCGGCTTTCTTCAAAAGTCCTCCTGCGGCAAAAATTTTCCATTTCCAGCCGCTCTTTTTGGATCTCTCGCGCGAGTTTCAGGTTTCGAAAGATCAAAAAAAAGCCGAGAATTAGGCTCATTGCTCCGGCGGCGAGAAGAGAAAAATATGCCTGACCCGCGCTGCGGGAAAAAATAAACCAAACGAAGTTGATGACCAAAAGACCCAGAAAGAAGACAAAAATACTGAACCAGCCCAACCCGGATTTTTTTGAATCGGTTTTTGTTTCCTCCATTTTTGTTTTTCCGCTTATTTTTTCAACACGGATTTTACTTTTTCGACTATCTCGGCCGGAGCGGTGTTGGCTTTCACAATATAATCAACCGCGCCAGTCTGGAGCCCTCTTTCGATTTCCTCGGGCTGGCCCAAATTTGAGGTGATTATCACCTGGATATCCTTGAGATCGGGATCTTTTTTGATGCTTTCGAGAAAAGCGATCCCGTCTGTTCCGGGAAGAATGATGTCAAGAAGCATAAGATCTATTTTATTTTTCTTGAGCACTTCAAGGGCGGCTTCCGAGTTGGTTGCGTTGAAAATGCCGTATTTTTCCTGGGCGAATTTTCTCTGGAGAAGCCCGCTGATGAAGGAGTCGTCTTCGACAATGAGAATATTGGCTGGTTTGTTTTGTTCGTTGTTTTCCATGTTTTTTTATTGAATTTGTTATTCCTGATAATAATTCTATATTTATCCCGCGAGAAGGTCAAATTTTGCCGCTGTCAAATTTCGAAAAGAAAAAACCGCCTTCTCGGGCGAGAAGGCGGCAGGCGATCATTCAAACCTTTTCGCGAATTGCTGGAGATGTTCTCCAAAAACAGCCAGCTTGATCGCGGCAGGGAACCTGCTTTTCGAAAGAAGAAGAGTTTTTCCAAAAAGCTTCCAGAAGAGAAACCTTCTATTTTTTGCCAAAATGCCTATCTTCCAAAGGCTTTTCAGCAAAATTTTGAGTTCTCTTATGGAAATTCTGCCGTGAGAAACGGGGCGGAGATATTTGAGCATCGCGTCTATCCGGGCATAATACATCCGCGGAGAATAGATGGCGGTGATGACTTTTTTGTATCCTCTGATGAGTTTCTCCTTTCCCATCAGCGGCAGAATGTTCGTGTCGCCGTCCGTATTTTCTCCCCGGGATATTCCTTCAATGACGCGGCCTTCTTTTTTCAGCCGATGCCAGAGCCGTGTTTCGGGGAGAGCATTCAAAATTCCCACCATGGCGATGACGACGCCGGTTTCCTGGATGAAATCGATGAGATCGTCAAAAATTCTTTCCGGATCGTCGCTATCGAATCCAAGGATAAATCCGCCCATCACCTGGAGGCCATGTCGGTGGATGGTTCTCACTGCTTCGACGAGATTCCTTTTGAGGTTTTGGCTTTTGCCGCACTCTTCGAGGCTGCCTTCGCTGACTGTTTCAATGCCAACGAATACCTCGTGGAAGTTGGCTTCAGCCATCAGCTTCAAAAGCTCTTCATCATCGGCCAGGTTCACGCTCGCCTCGGTGATGAGCTTAAAAGGATAGTTATGCCGCTTTTGCCACGCGATAAGCCAGCGCAGCATCTCTTTCACTTTTTTTATATTGCCGATGAGATTGTCGTCGACAACAAATACCGAGCCTTTCCAGCCGGCCTCATAGAGCGACTGGAATTCGCGGATCATCTGGCCGGGTGTTTTGGCTCTTTGCCGCCGTCCGTACATCACGATGATATCGCAAAATTCACAATTGAAGGGACAGCCCCTCGAAAACTGAAGGGGCATCGTTGAGTAATCGGCGAAATTGATCAGCGGCCAAAGAGGAACGGGCGTTCCCGCGAGGCTAGGCTTTCCTGAAGAAGCATAGATTTTTTTCGCCGAGCCCTTCTCGAGATCCCCGAGAAAGAGTGGCAGGATATCCTCCGCTTCGCCGGAAACAACGTGATCAAAACCCGAGAATTTTTCATGGCAGGCGGTGAAGGCCGGCCCTCCGACTACGATTCTCTTGCCGGCTTTTTTGCATCTCCGGATCACATCTTGGGCGCTTTGGGCCTGAGCCAGCATAGCGCTGACGAAAACAAGATCCGCCCATTCAACGTGAGTATCCGTGAGCTCGCCGACATTCATATCAACGAGTTTCAGGTTCCAATCTTTGGGCAGCATAGCCCCAACGGTCATAAGACCCAAAGGAGGAAAGGAGGCCTTTTCAGAAGTAAATTGCTCCAAGCTGTATTTGAAGCTCCAAAATGTGTTCGGGTATTTCGGATAAACAAGAAGTGTATTCATCAGTCTTTGTCTCCTTCGCAAGGAATAAGTTTATTTTGGCGGATTTTTCCGATTGATATTTTAACGAGCTATATAAAAACAGTTCATTGAACTGGTTTTTTCAAATTTGGGCGAGTAGAGGGAATATAAATCGTTGCCTGATTAGGTTTATCAATATCCAAACCCGCAGGGGGGCGACCACTGGGAATTGCACCCAGGTTCTCGGGACCACAACCCGATGTCCTTCTATTGAACGATGGCCGCCCCTCTGTGGGCTTTTTTCAGATTGAATTTCAGCCGATTTTCTTCTTTTTTGTATTGATGAACCAAAAAATGGCAATTAAAGCAGAGCCAAGTCAGGTTTTTAAGTCTGTTATTTTTTCTGTTTTTATCAATGTGATGCGCCACAAGCACTCTTTTATCATTCTCCTCGCATAACATGCATACTTTTGGCGCGCTACTTTTTGCAAGAACATTTTTATAAGTAAATTCTCCGCCTTTCCAGTTTGAATGATTCTTTCCGACAAAAATAATTGAATTTCGCCAAATAGTCTGGCAGGATTTTCCGCAAAAATATTTTTTGCTTTTGGATCCCTTTATTGCTTTAGGAGTTTTATACGTATTTTTTCCGCAAATATGACATTTTATATTCTTTCCCTTTCTTCTTCCTTCTTGGGAACATTTTAGAGAGCAATATTTTCCGAATCCTCTTTTTAGCCAATTGGGTTTAGCGTAAAAATCCTTTTTGCATATTTTACATTTAGCTGTAGGCATAGTTCCAGTATAGCAGAATTTCTAATAAGTGGCAACAAGATGGTTTGTGAGATATTCCACAACCCGATGTTTTACCATTAAACTATACCCGCCATATCGTTTCACTTTTTATTTGTGCGCGCACCAGGGATCGAACCTGGGACCGTTTGCTTAAGAGGCAACTGCTCTACCAGCTGAGCTATGCGCGCATACACATTCTTTTGGGGAATCGTTATTCAGCTATAAGAACATTTCATCCAGCGCTATTTTGTCTCCTCGGGAGGAATCGAACCTCCGTCTAGAGATTAGAAGTCTCTCGTTCTATCCGTTGAACTACGAGGAGATGACAAAATCACACTCGAAGAGTATAAAAGATTTGGCACCTAAAGTCAATCATGTTATAGCCCATTCGCTTTTTTGTAGGCTTTCCATTCTTTGGCTGACCAATCTGTTGGTTTTTCGGTGATTTTTTCTTCTCCCGGATGTGGATATTTGGAAGGGGAGTCATAATTCGATTTGAATTCCGCTTTTCGGATGAGATTTCCGTCCGCGCCATAGACTTCCTGAAAAAGATCAGTTTTCATGGCGCCGCCTTCCCCGCGGCTGGTGACAGTCGGGCCGATGAGCTTTGTCTGGCGTCCGTCCGAAGTGCCGTAGAAATCGAAAGTGAGTTGAGTGCCTTCGATGTGGGTTTGAATGAGGATATATCCGGGCGTGTCGTTTACAAAACGAAGATCGGGATTGGGAATATACACTGTCGCGTCTGTCCCTTGCGGAGCGTAGTATTGCACCGGATAGGCGTGATTGGTGCGAGCGGTGATTTTGAGGCCGGCATTCAAGGCTGCCCGGAAACAGGTGGTGGAAACCTGGCACATTCCGCCGCCATATTCGGGAATAGTTTTGTCGACTTTGATGACAAGCTCGGGAAGGTATCCCGTGGAGGCGTCGACCGGCCCCAAAGTTTTGATGAAAGAAAATTCTTCTCCGGGTTTTATGAGCACTCCGTTGAAACGCGCGGCTCCGACACTGATATTGTGAATTCGGTTTTTCGGAGAGCCGCGGAAATTGGAGGTTCCCGTCGCGATGAGCTCTTTGATGCCGGACTGCGCGACGTCGGAGCTTGAGACTTCAGGCTTCAGGATGTTTGTTTCAACTTCGATATCTTTCGCGTAAGGATTTTTTTCGAGTTCCGCGCGGATTTTTTCAAAGCTTTTTTCGGGATTGATTTCGGATCCATTTTTGCTCACGGCAAAGGCGGAAACTTTTCCATCCGAAAAAGCCAGCTTCGCGTTTTCAGGGGCGACGCGAGTTTCGTTTTGGGCGTTTTCAAGATATTTTTTGAGCGCTTCATCGTCAATTGATAGATTGGTTGAAATTTTCGTATGGTAGCGATCCCGGTTCTGGGTCAGGAAACGGAAAAAAATTGTCAGATTCGGTTCACTGGCCGGGGAAAAATTGATATTTTCCGCTTCGGAGCGGTAGCCTGATTTGATTTTGAGCGACGGGCGGATTTTGAGCCATCCGAGGAGACTCGTTTTATCAACGGCAAACTTTTGTCCGCTGAAATGAAGATAGATTGGCGAACCAATCACTTCCTGGACTTTGTCCACCGAAAAATCGCCAAGATTCAATTCCTCGGCGTGGGTGGCGAAAGGCAGAAAAAGAAAAATTGTGACAACAAAAAAAATCTTGGGTTTCATCACCTCAAGAATACTTGAAAATGCTTCCTTGCACAAGGTATTACGATAAAATCAGTGCGAAATTTGGGCAAGAAAAAAAGCCGCAGGCTGGTTCGTGGCGGAGAACGTGTTGCGTTCGTTCCGTCGGGACCAGCCTGGGGCTGAGTTGATATTTTTTTGCTGAGCCGGTTTTTACCGGGTTTGGAGATAGACGTCGTTGCCTTCGAAGTTCCGGGGCATGCATTCGCCGGCGTAGGCTGCGGCGAAAGCGTTGTAGCGCCGGGCGGCTTCCGCGATGAAGTCGTCAGGAAGCGTGGGATACGGAGGATCTGGCAAACCTTCTTTCCGGGCGGCTTTGACGGCGTCGTAGTAGCCGATTTTGATCAAACGTTCCCTCTGGAATTCTTTGCTGTAATGCTCAATGACGCCCTGGTCCAGAAGGTTGGCCGGAACCGGACGATCTTCGTCCGGAGTCAATACCACATCTCCCAGCATGAGGCGGCGGCCGGGGCCAACAATGCCCTCGCATTTTCCGTCCAGGATATAGTAGCCGCCCAGCCAGGCGATATAATGGAGGGCCCCCTTCAAGCGGTGGATCATTCTCCAGAACGCCTCCAGATCCTTCTTATGAATACCGCTGATCAGGCAGGCTTCCTCGGCTGATATGGGCCTGTCAGTGGGCTCAAACTTGGTGGTGATGAATTCCACCGGGAAGGGAAAAGGTGTTCCCACCGCTGGAATGATCCCGGCGGGAAGCCCATAGTCCTCCGGCTTTTTCGCGCCTGACCGAAAATCACGGTCGAAGCTGCCGGCTGAGCGATACCGGTCGATCAACTCGGCCGGAAGAACATAGTTTTCGTCCTTGAGGGTCGGGTTGCGGTTCACAATAACTTGGGCTTCGTGAACCCGAATCGCGTCGTCAGCGATCCGTTCGATAAAACAGGTCGGAACGCCGAGTTTTTGGGCGACCAGGGCGGACTTCACCGCGCAGGAGCAAATAGCGACTCCCTTTCCCGGAATTTCATCGGGGTGCGGCCCGACATCAAAGGCAGACCAGCGTTTGAGGAAGTGGAAGATCAAAGACTGGTCATCATCGCGATACTTATTCTTCGAACTTCCCTCCGAAACCAGCGTGTACTTCTCGGGTTCGAACATTGCCATGATTGATCTCCTTCATTTTTCTCCCGCGTTTTCGCGGAATTGGGGTTATTTGGGCCAGCCATAGTCTTTGTGCAACTTTACGTCGTCATCCAGAACCTTGATCTCCATTTTCTTCCGGTAAGAAAGGAGTTTTTGCATAAGCCCCGGATCATTCAGCGCCAGAATTTCAATGGCGAAAATAGCGGCGTTAGTGGCGCCATCAATAGTCATTGTTCCAACCGGAAATCCCGGCGGCATTTGGACGGTGGATAAAAGCGCATCCATGCCGCCCAGATATTGTGATGGCCTTGAACAAATTGGCACCCCGATTACTGGGTAGGCGGTCAGGCTGGCTAATATGCCCGACAAATGGGCCGCCATGCCGGCAACGCCGATGAAAACCCTGCAGCCGCGGGAGTGATATTCTTCGACAATTTTCTCAACCCTCTCTCGGGTTCTGTGGCCAGATGCAACGGCCGCAGCGAAAGACACGTCAAACTTCTCGAAAATATCTTTTGCCGGTTCCATCGTTTCCCGATCCGAACCGCTACCCATGACAATACCTACCGAAATCTGATGTTTTGACACCATGTTTTTTCCTCCTCCATTTTCAGTCCGCTTCGCGCGGGGCGGTTGGCGGTTATAGGGCTAACAGCGCCTCGTGACGCTTATGCTGTTCCGACTTGTCTTTGATGATTTGGAAAAACGTTTCCATCTTCTCCACTTCCCGAGAGGTGATTCGGGCTGAGGGTTTGATGAGACTGGCGAAATCCAGGCAGGACAGCAGCTCATTCCGTAATTCGGGCGGCAGATCCAGCTCCTGCATCATCACCTCCAGATTGGTGCGGAATTCCTGTTGATTCGCATATGAGTCATCGGGATTTATGGAGATTGTTTGAATTTTCCGGTAGGCGTCTCCCTCAATGCCGGCCCGCTTTAGAATCGTTTGCAGGGAACTGCCGGCCATTCCGGGATATTCGTCGAGAAACAGATTGATCTTCCTGAAATTAGGATGGCACTTGGCGAGTTCCGACAGAACCCGGTCGAAGCCAATGAAAATATGCATAAAGGGCAACCCGATGTTGCGCATAAGATATGACCGGCCCATGTCACCCTCAAAGGGGAAGTCAGTCAGCTCTTCGGCAAGGAAAAGGAGATCCTTTTTTGCCCAGCGAAAGGCGCGCAGTGCTCCTTCCATCGCCCAAAGGTTAACTTTTCCAGGCAGGACTGAAGAACCCTTGGTTCCTTCCTGCTTTACCTTTACCATTAATTGTCCGGGGCAACTCACCATGTTGATGAAATCGCTGACCAGCTTGCAGATTTGGTCGAGGATGCCAGCTATGGATTTGAATTGTTGAGATTCACGGACGAACGACACAGACTGGTGAGTCAGGGGTTCATAGTAAAGTCCGAGGCCCTCAACAAAATTTCGGGCAAAGATTTCCCAATTGGTGTCGGGGTAAGCGGCAAAATGAGTCGTAAGGTTTCCCAGAGCGCCGCCCAGTTTTCCCGAAAACGGTTTGAAATCCATATGCGGGGTCAGCATATCAAGGAGAATCTGCTGAATGCCTCGCAGGGGAACCGAGAAGCGTCGGGAAAGAAAAGTCGGCTCAGCGACCTGAATATGGGTCAACCCCGGCAGGATCAGCTCGCCTTCCTGTTCGCAATACTTGGCGAAATTGATGAAGGCTAAGCAGAAATCGGCGAGTCCTCCCATGAAATGGCCGTGAGCCAGCATGCGGGCAATGATCCCAAATACGTTTCCCATGACGTCTTCAGAAGTGCCTGCGAAGTGTATACCATCCATAACTTTGGCTAAGCCAGGGCGAAAGTAAGCAGTGAAGATCTTCAGTAGGTCTCCTGCCGCCGCGGTATCGTGTTCGGAAACACGCTCCAAAAGTTCGGCCTGTCTGACTTCCAGGGCTGTTGTGCCCAGTCCTTGGATAAACTTGAAATCTTCTGGAGATAGATCAGAGACCGAAGAGACAATTTTTTGGTGGGCATATTTGCCTTCGTATTTGTTCATCCGATCGGCCAGGGCAAAAAAATATTTCTTCATTACCCAGAAGCGCAATAGGCCGACACATTTTGCCGACGTCACGTTTTCCAAAAAGGAAACGCTCTTGTAGTAACGTCCCAAGCCCGGAAGGGGAGCGTTCAATCTGATCTCTTCGTCCGGGGAAAGTTTATGGTTGAGAAGTTTTTCCAGGCCAAGAAATCTTGAGCCATATCCACTTATCAATGCTGCGAGTTTTGGATGCATGATTTTTCTCCTGTAGAATTTTTCTGTTTTCAGCTATATCCGTAAATAGCACATTTGCTATAGTATAAAATTGTTAAAGAATCAAAAAGCCAGCCCTCCCAGTCTGGCCTCCTTGTGCCTATAATCTACGGAAAAACGGGCAAAAAAGCAAGAAACCCGTCGCTCGCGAGCGACGGGTCTGCGTATAAGTTTGCTTCAATTTTTTTTCTAGAATCCTCTCACCTGAATCCGTTTCGTCTTGGTTGTGTCGGCTTTCGGGAGCCGCAAAGTCAAAATTCCGTTTTTCATCGAGGCTTCGGCTTTGTCAGCCAAAACTTCAACCGGCAGAATCACCGAGCGGGAAAATGTTCCCCAATAGCATTCCTGATAATAATAGTTTTCGCCTTCAACCTTTTCGTCATTTTTTCTCTCTCCGCGGATCGTCACCATGTCGTTGTTGATCGAGACATCCAAGTCTTCCGGCTTCACTCCGGCGATGGTGGATTTGATGACAATGTCGTTGTCAGTTTGATAGACGTCAATCGTGAGCTGGCCTTCAGAATCTCCGGCCCAGCTTTCTTCTTGTTCGGCCGGAGCTTCCGTCTCCTGCACAGTCGGTTCAACTGAATAATCCTCCTGCGGGGCGACTTGCGGCTGGATATTGGTCCCTCCGTAGGAAACAGAACCGGTAGTTCCGCCATAGCCGTAAGGAGGCTGACCTTGTTCCTCGGGTATTCTTCTCGCGCCGGTCAATCTTTCAAAAAATGATCGTTTTTCCTTCATATTTTTGAACCGTGGTTAGGAATAAAAAAGAAGTATTTCTTATAAATAGAGTATAAATCCTTTTTGAATTTTAATCAAGCCCGGTAGCACAACTGGACAGATGAAAATATATATGGGCAAATCAACAAAAAAATACTCGAGACAGTCATTGAATCTTTTGTCCTGTTGTGCTACCCGCGAGCTTTCGGAAGTTGAAGAGGATGCTGAAAAAGCTGAGCAAAAAAGTTATCCCCAAAACGATCCCGACAAGCCAGTTGGTGAAGTCTCCTTTCTGGATGACAAGAAAGTTGAAAAGAAGATGGATAAAAGTCGGGAGGAGAATTGTTTTCAAGGCTTGAAATCTTGTATTCTCACCGCGGTTTGCGATGAGTGCTGAAATGAGCAGATATGTGAGAATGTGTAGCAAAACGACCGCCGAAAGCGAAAAAAAGGTATTGCTGTCGAAACCGCGGATATCCCAGATTTTTTTTCCGTTGGTGAGAAGAATGAGATATACTTCCGATCCGCCGAAAAACAGTCCGGCGGTGGCGGACGCCGCGATGAATTTGAAACGCCGGAGATTCAAATATCTTCGCAAAACAAAAACAGCGGAAAAATACTTGAAACCTTCTTCGATGATGGCCGATGCAACAAGAAAAAAGCTAAGATTCTTATACACATCCAAGACAATTTCTTTTTGAGAAACGATGCCCGCGATGACGGCCAGAAATTGTTCGGCGACGACGGATGCCAGAGCCATCAAAATTCCAGCGAGCGGCGCGCCGAGAAAGATACCTATCATTATTTTAGTCTTAAATTCGCGTTGGCCTCGAGGGTTCTCCAGGTATTATAAAACGGTTTGTGATTTTTCGAAAATTTCCACTTGAAATATCCGGCGGCGGCAATCATAGCGGCATTGTCCGTTGAGTATCTGGTATCCGGTATTTGGTATTTAGTATTTGGTATTTCTTTTTTTATTTTTTCACCGAGTTGTTTACGGAGTTCTGGATTAGCGCTTACGCCTCCGCCGAGAAGAATTGTTTTTGGCTTGAATTTTTTGGCGGCGCGGATTGTTTTTGAGACCAGAACGTCAACAGCGGCCTGTTGGAATTCAGCGCAAATTTCTTGAGTGAGTTTTTTGTTTTTGGGAATTTCGGGATGGTCGCGAACGGTATAGAGGAGGGCAGTTTTGAGGCCGGAAAAAGAGAAATTGAAATTGGGGGAGTTGAGCATCGGACGAGGCAATTGGTATCTAGTATCTGGTATTTGGTATCTGGCCACCGCCTTGGCAGGGTCCCGCTGCGGCGGGATATTTTTTTTATATTTTTCAACTAAAATGGAAATTGCCGGCCCTCCAGGATATCCTAAGCCCAAAATCTTGGCCACTTTGTCAAAAGCCTCGCCGGCCGCGTCATCAAGGGTTTGCCCGATGATTTTGAAATCCATGTGTTTTTTCATGAGAATCAGCTCCGTATGCCCGCCGGATACGATAAGAGCTAGTATCGGAAATTGTATCTGGTATCCGGTATTTGGAATTTGGTATTTGGTATTTTGATTAATAAAATTAGAATAAATATGGCCGGCTATATGATTCACGCCCACCAATGGTTTTTTCCAGGCATAAGCCAAGGCTTTGGCGGCGTTTGTTCCAACGAGAAGCGCTGGAATGAGTCCCGGTCCTTCAGTGACAGCGATCAAGTCAATATTATCCTGACCGATTTTGTTTTTCGCGATGATTTTTTTGAGAAGTGAAGGCAAATTCTTGAGATGGTCCCGGGCGGCGAGATTGGGAACCACGCCTCCGAACGGAGCATGCGTTTTCGTCTGGGAAGAAACGTATTCGTCCCTGACAAAAAATTGTCCCTTGTCCGCTTTCACGAGGGCAATGGCCGTATCATCGCAGGATGTTTCGATTGATAGGATTTGCATAACGATTCTATTATAAGCTAAAGATAAGCTTTAGGAAATTCCCAAGATTTTGCTTTTCTTTAAAACAAAAAATTCCACGCTATGGCGGAATTTTTTGTTTCTGAAAGATACGAGAATGATTATTTCATCACCGCATCCTTGAGCTTCTTGAGAACTCGGGCCTTGAGAACAGTCTTGGCCGGAATACTGATAGACTCACCAGTCATCGGATTGCGCCCCATTCGAGCGGCTCGATGCCTCTTTTCGATCTTTACAATGCCCGGAATTTCAACTGCCTCTTTAACGACAGTGCTTTTGATGACTTCCGTCATTGTTTCAAGGACTGTGATAACGTCCTTTTTTGCCATCTCGGTCTTTGCCACGATGGCTTCCACAAGCTCTTTCTTTTTCATGTGGTTTTCGTATTAATTATAATTTTCGAAGTTCGACTTTCAAATACTATCAGAATATTGGGATTTTTGCAATATTTTGTCAAGAGAGGAAAAAAATCGATGTACCGCTACGGGGAATCTCACGTCGCTACGCTCCTTGAAACCTTGCGGTTTCAATACTTCCACGCCGGGAAAACTCCCGTTTTCCCGACCCCTTTCCCGTTCAATAGTACCGCTACGGGGAATCGAACCCCGGTTAACGGATTGAAAACCCGCTGTCCTAACCACTAGACGATAGCGGCGGTTTATTTGTTGCTCTCAATAAATGCCTAGAGCCTGCGTTGTGCTACTTGTCCGCCCTTGGCGGAACCACTAGACGATAGCGGCATGGTAGCCACAAAGGCAATAATACTGATAAAATCCGATTTAGTCAACTAGTGTTTACATTTTTCCTTTTATAATGCTACAATCCTTTTGTTGCTAATAGCCCAAAAACAAGATTATGCCTGAAAAAAGCAAGGAAAATTCTCAAATAAACGAGCCCATTGCTGAATTTATCAAAAAACTGAAAAGACAGCTTGAAGCCGAAAAAATCGAGAAGAGCGAAGAAAAAGAAGCGGAAATTGAAGAAACCGGCGAAAACATGGCTCTTCTCTATGAAAAAGTGAGGAATCTCATTGAATACAAGGACGACCATCTTATCAAAAGAAACGCTATTGAGCGAATTTTGAAACGCAATCTTCTCATTGAACTGCGCCGTGGTGATTTTGCCGAACAGTTTCTCGATGAGCTTGCCATGAGCGGATATCTTGAGAAAGGAAAAACCAGCGAGGAAACAAAAATGAAGGTTGAAAAGATTCTCGCCAAATATCAAAAAGCAACTCGAGCCGTCTCCGGATACGAAACGAAGAGATGGCTGACGGGCATGGCTTCCTGCGAAGTCGAAGAAGCTTTGTTTTCAAACTCTGCCCGGTTTGCCCTGGTCCGGGCCATGTATGAAACAGTAAAAGACAAAATTGAAATCAGAGGCTCAAAAAAAACGGAGGGGAGCGAAAAAAAAATCCAAATTTTTCTGGCCGTGGTGAGGTCAATCGCCAAGCCCGACAACACCATGCTCAATTTTGTGCTTTTCAAACTCTATCTCCCGGAATGGTTCAAAGGAGATATCCCGGAAAAAGAATTGGCAAGGATACTTCCCGGGCTTTCAAGGCTCATCCGTTCGATTCAAGGAAAAATATCAAGCCCTGTTTCGGTGAAGATTGGGGTCGCGCTTCGCAAATACGCCGTTTATTTCAACATTTTCTATGAAGTGGCGCTCCAAAATATTTCAAAAATTGAAAAAATCGTCGGAAATCCGGAGTCGCTCAACTTCGCGGTTCAAATGGCGGCGTCCGAAGTATATGACCGGGAAATGCGAAAATTTTGGAAAAGAGTGAGGAGAAGCCTTTTTTTTCTCGTCATGACCAAGATTGTCTTGGCCGTGGCGGTGGAATACCCTTTCGATTTCTATGTCGTCGGCCGTGTCAATTTCATTCCAATCGTCATAAATCTTTTTCTTCCGCCGCTTTATCTCATTATTCTCTCGACAACTATCCGCCGCCCGAGCGAACAAAATTCCGCTCTCATTGCCAAGGGAGTCGAAGAAATTGCCTATGGCCGGGAAGAAAAGCCGATTGCCGAAATTCGGCTCCAAGAACTTGAAACTTTTTCCGACTGGACGCTCAATTTGTTTTTTGTTCTCACTTACGGGATTTCATTTGGGCTTGCTATTTGGATTTTGAACTCGCTTCATTTCAACTGGCTTGGGATTCTGATATTCCTTTTCCTTTTCAGCGTGATAAATTTTTTCAACGCCCTCGTGCGCCAGCCGATTCGCGAACTTCTGGTCGC
Organism: Candidatus Moraniibacteriota bacterium; assembly: GCA_028716005.1. Classification (GTDB taxonomy): domain Bacteria; phylum Patescibacteriota; class Minisyncoccia; order Moranbacterales; family UBA11712; genus UBA11712. Next base: position 22,846 of record JAQUQQ010000007.1, read on the forward strand.
CCGCGAAAAAGAGGGGATGATCGGAATGCTCATAGACACCCTTTCGATGCCGTTTGTCAGGATCGGGAAATGGATGTCAATCAATTTTTCCCGCGTCAATGTTTTCATCTTCCTTTTTGATGTTATAATAGAAGCGCCGTTCAAGGTGGTCGTCCGTTTCATCCGGGAATGGGCCGGATTTATCCGGAGAAAAAAAGAGGAAATGATATAAAGGATTTATGATTTATGAAATACGATTTATGAATCATTTTTTCTTAAATCATAAATCTTAAATCTTAAATCAAAAAATTGAAGAAGAATTGGGACAAAATTGCCTTAGCCTTGGTCATAATTATCGCCGCCGCCATCCGTCTCTATCATTTCCACGATTGGCTCTTTTTTCAGATGGATCAGGCACGGGACGCGAATTTGGTGCACAAGGCGGTTGAAAACGGGATTTCCCAATTGCCGCTTCTCGGTCCGCGGGCCGCGGGCACGTTTCTCCGCCTCGGGCCGGCTTTCTACTATTTTCAATATATTTCAGCCAAAATTTTTGGCCTGAACAATCCGGCAGCCCTTGCTTATCCGGATCTTTTTTTCGGAATTATCTCAATTCCGCTTTTTTATTTTTTTCTCCGCTTTTATTTCAAAAGAATCCCGACGCTTGCGGCGACGGCCGTCTATGCCTTCAGTTTCACGGCGGTTCAAAATTCCCGTTTTGCCTGGAATCCGAATTCATCCCCCTTCTGGATCCTTGCCTGTCTATTTTGCCTCGCTAAATTCAGCCGGAGCGAAACGGAAAAAGGAAAATTGTTCTGGCTGGGAGCGGCGGCCGCGGGCCTGGGATTCGCGAGCCAGATGCATTTTCTTGTTTTCGTCAGTCTCCCGATAATCATCGTGATATATTTTGTTTGGAGCGGAAGCTGGCGAAAACTAAACTGGAAAAATATTTTGCTCGCGCTCATTGTTCTTGGAATCCTTTATTTTCCAATGGCGCTTAGCGAAATGAAAACCTCGGGAGACAACATGAAACAGTTCGTGTTCGCGCTCAAAAACAAATCGAACAACGATCATTCGATTGGAGACAAGTTTTTCCAAAATATTATCAATCACGGAAACTACTATACTAGGATTCTCACCTCTCATGTCAGCCCCACAGGAAAATTCTCGATGATTGCCGGCCTTGCACTGATTGTGGCGACGCTTCTCAAGATGTTTTTTGGAATGCGTGATGAAAAAGACAAGGACAGAAAGGATTTTTTGAAAATTGTTCTTGTCTGGTTCGCGGTCGTATTCGCCGTTTTGGTTTTTTTTGCCTTCCAAATCCGGCCTCGTTTTTTTCTCCCGGTTTTTTTTCTGCCCTTCGTATTCTTCGCTTTTTGGATCGAGTGGTTCTTGGCCTGGAAAAAAAGAAAATATCTTGGCTGGGCGCTGGCGGCAATTTTCTTTTTGGGAGTTCTTGTATTCAACACAGGAACCACTTTTGTCGGATATAAAAGCCTTGCCGGCGGGAAAAATCCCGAGCCGCTTTTAGGTCGGATAGGAGTCGGCCAGCAATTCCAGAACGTGACAGCCGGACAGCTGAAAAATATGTCGGATTATCTTCGAAAAAGAAGCGCCGAGGAAGGAAGAAAAGTCGAGCTATACGGAAATGCAACCTATCGCAATTCGGTCCAGTATTTTTTGGAAGAAAAGCCCATTCTTGATTACGGGCTCATTTCAAAAAAAGATAATGATCCCAACGCGCTGTATTTTGCCATGTCTTCGGATGAATATGGTTATTTCGCCATGCCCGCGAAAGTCCGTTCCAGATTTGACCTGGTGGCTGTTCATTCTTTCGGCCACCGCTTGCAGCTTCTTGAGCTCAAGCTCAAAGAAAGCCAGCCGGAGGAAAAAAAAGAGAAAAAAACCAAAGAGAGCGGCAGCAACGAAAACAAAAAGCCGGCGCCAAAAAGGACAGAGAGGGTAGATTGGGGAGATTTATAAATTTCAAATTTTAAAGTCTAAATTTCAATTCAATTTCAATGAATGAATTTTAAATTTAAAATTTTGACATTTATATTTCATTTGAAATTTCAAATTTGAAATTTAAAATTCTGTGATAATGACAAATAAAATAGATCAAAATAAACATTTCTTTTTAAGGGGTAATAATAAAGTGGGCATCCTCCTTCTCCACGGCTGGACTTCTCCGCCGGATGAGCTTTTCGGGCTGGCGGAGTATCTCAATTCTTTCGGATATTCCGTTTCTGCTCCGCTTCTTTTGGGGCATGGGACAAGGCCGGAAGATCTCGAACACGTCACCTGGAAAGATTGGCTTACGCAAAGCCGGGAAGAGCTCGAAAAACTGAAAAAACATTGCGAGAAAATTTTTGTCGGCGGAATTTCAATGGGCGGAAACTTGGCTCTTTTGATTTCAGATGACGAATCAGTGGCTGGAGTTTTCACTATGGGGGCGGCGATGCGCTACAAAGTCCATCCTCTCGTGAAAATATCTCTCTTTTTTATGGGGCTCACAAAAAAATACCGAAACAAATATTATCCGCCTTGGACGCGCAAACAAATGGGAAACCGCAAGGTCTATTTACGCTACCCGATCGAAAGCGCCAAAGAAGTCGTGAGGCTGTCCGACGCGACGCGGAAATTCTTGCCCCGCGTCACAAAACCAGTTCTCGTCATGCAGTCGACAACTGATCATATGGTCTCAAAAAGATCTCCGCGGATGATCGCGGATGGCGTGAAATCGAAAATCAAGGAGATTTTTTGGATCGAAAATGTCTACCATGTTTTTGTGGGAGAGAAGAAGGTGTGGGAGAAAATAGGGGAGTTTGTAAAAAATAGCTCAAATATACAAACCTAACAAAATGCCAAACAAAAAAACAAACATGACAAAATTCAAAATTACGAAATTTGTTGATTTGAATAGTTTGTAATTTGGATATTTGTTTGGAATTTTGTGTCTTTGTTTTTTTGTATTTTTTATGCGTATCGCTATTTTCACCAACAACTATCTTCCCAATCCCTACGGCGTTGCTGGTTCCGTTGAAAGTTTTCGAAAGGCCTTCGAAAATTTGGGGCATGAAGTTTTCATTTTTGCTCCGGAATGGGAAGGATACACGGACAAAAATCCAAACGTTTTTCGCTATCCGGCGGTCGAAACGAACGTGAAAATAAAATTTCCTTTGGCGATGCCGTATTCCCGCAAAATTGGCAAGATACTAAATAGTTTAGGCTTAGATATCATCCACTCCCAGCACCCGAATCTTTTAGGTTCGGCTGCAATGCGCTGGGCGAAGCGAAAAAATATTCCGCTGGTTTTCACCTGGCACACGCTTTACGATCAATACACGCATTTTTTCCCGTTTATTCCGCAAAAATTAGCTGCTCGGCTTGTGATCCGAAACGCCAGAAAATATGCCAACCGCGCGGACATCGTGATTACGCCGACGCCGTCGGTGATTGGAATTATCCGAAAGTGGGGCGTGACGAACAAAAATATCACGGCCATCCCGACGGGGGTGGAGGAAAAACAATTCGAAAATCCGGACAGGGAAAGCTTGCGGAAAAAATACCATGTTTCTGAAGACGAGATCCTTCTTTTTGTAATGACGCGGCTCACGGATGAAAAAAATGTGGAATTTCTGGCTGATGCTGTTTTGCCCGTTTTGAAAAAAAATAGCGGGACAAAATTCATGATTTGCGGAGAAGGGGACCTGAAAAGAAGGCTCAAAGATATGGTTTCGAAAAAAGGCCTGGAAGACAGAGTAAATTTTTTCGGAATTGTTTCCGACGAGGAAAAGAAAAACTACTACGCTGCCGGCGATATTTTCGTCTATTCCTCAAAATCAGAAACGCAGGGGATGATTCTCACTGAAGCGATGTATTCGGGCCTTCCGATTGTCGCGGTGCGGGCGACGGGAGTGCGGGATATTGTCGAAGACGGGAAAACCGGATTTTTGGTGGGCGAAAATAAACAGGAGTTTGCGGAAGCAGTTCAAAAATTGATTGATAACAAAGAACTTAGAAAAATATTTAGCGAGGAAGCGAAAAGAATAGCGCGAGAAAAATATACTTCTTCTGTTTGCGCGAAAAAAATGCTCGAAGTATACAAGCAAGTCATTAGTAACGGGGCAGTGGGCAGTGAGACTGGTTATTAGTCGTGAGTCATTGGGTTTATTTTCTAATGACCAAAGACCAATGACTTGTCCCACAGCCAACAACCATTGTAACTAATGACTAAAATATTGCCCCGCGAATTCTATTCCCGCAACACCTTGAAAATCGCCCGAGATCTCCTCGGTTGTTTTTTGGTTCGCGAACACCGCGGGAAAACAATTCGCGCGATGATCACGGAAACCGAAGCCTACCACGGCGAAGATGACCTTGCCTGCCACGCGTCACGCGGGAGAACCCCAAGAACGGAAGTGATGTATGGCGCGCCGGGTCATGCCTATGTCTATATGATCTATGGCATGTATCATTGCCTCAATGTCGTCACCGAGCGCAAAGATTTCCCGGCGGCGGTTTTAATTAGGGAACTCGCGAATATAGAGCGAATGAAAACGAATAAGAACGAATGGGAAAAGATAACGGGCATTAAACTCGACGGCCCCGGAAAAATCTGCAAGTTTCTCCAAATCGACCGAAAACTCAACAAACTGGATCTCGCGAAAGGGGAGAAATTATGGATTGAAAAAACCGCTCAAAATATCGCTAAAAGGGATATACTGGCTAGCAAGCGTGTCGGAATCGACTACGCCCAGCACTGCCGGGAATATCTGTGGCGGTTTAGTTTGTCCGCCGAAGCTTTAGCGAAGACCGGGCGCTAAAATTATAGCTAAAAAAAGGCTTATATAAAGGTTATCTGGGTAATGTTTCACAGGACTGTCCAAGCATTGACAAGTTCTTTTTTGTATGCTATCATTTGATGTTTACAATTTAACAATCAAATTGCAAGGAAAGAGTTTAGCGTTTTTTCATTAGTGATTTTGGCGCTAGTTGAAATAAGCGCAACTATTGTGCTTGAAATTGCGTCGCTCGTCCCAAATGAAAATTTATTTTCATTTGTGGACTCGCTAGCAATTATAAGAGCGGTTGGAAGATCTCTTTCCTTGCAAACGAAGAGAAAAATTTTCCAATCGCTCTTATTTTTGCTAAAAAATTGCAGTTTTGCCGAAAAAGAAATTTTTGCGACGAGTATGATGGAGGGGAGAGAAGAAAGAGAAGAAGATATTAGGCTATTAGTTATTACTATAATACAGCCTTAAATATCAAATTCTCAAAAACTCTTCTTCATCATTCTCTTCGAAAGAAGAGATTGTTCTTTGAGAAAATATCAACCGAGGCAATGTGGAAGTTATTTGTAGTTTAGTTTCCATTTTGCCTCGGTGAGAGGAAAAAATTTACAAAAAATTCAGTGAAAAGGGGAAGGACGATGATCAGAAATATTTTGGTGTTATTGGGTGCCGTAGCAATTCTCATGGGTTGCAGCACGATACCCAAGACATCCAAGGATGTAGGCTGCAGGCATATCTGCGAGTGCTATTGTGTCTGCAAAGAAGATCAGACTAGCGCCCCCGAGAAAGCTAAGGCAAAGCTAATCCAACGGGCGGAAGCCTACATGAGGGAAAATTCGAAAGTGCGGGAAGCCAATTTGAAAGGATTTCAGGATGTCCATTTCGACAGGGGTTGTGGTCTCTACATCGGTAAGAAGAGAACCGACCTCTTCGTAATCGATATTCAGACCGGCAGAGCCACCAGCGACGGGTACAAACGGATCTATCGAGAAGACCCTAATCTGCTTGTTGGTGAAATCGGGAATTCCAAGTATATCTTGGATCCCAATCCTTTTGACTGCAAGAAACTGAGCGAGGGCTTCCAAAAGATATCCAAGCTCGACAATCTGATAATCGGAGAAAGGAATGGATCAAAGTACATCTTTGATCCCTTATCGAGACGGGTTCTCGGTGAAGGATACGACGATCTGTTCCTGCTCGACCATCTTATTGTCGGGGAGCTTGAGGGATATAAGTATATACTGGACCTCAATC
>JAQUQQ010000008.1 GCA_028716005.1 Candidatus Moraniibacteriota bacterium
TCAATTTCACAATTTTTCCGCCTATTTCAAATCCCAAATCGGCGCTATCCTGGGGCTGGACTTTTCCGTCCAAACTAAAAATCTCTTGAATTTCTCCTTTCTTCACCTCAATTTCCGAATAGACCGGCCTTTTGGACATGTTTCCATAAAGGAAAAAGGCAACTATCGCCGCGATAACCAATATGGCAACTATGCTGATTCCGAAAATATTTTTGTTCATTGGATTAGATTTAGCTATTTATTCAAAGATTCAACTATTTTTGCGAGAATGCCGGCCAGGTCCCTTTGCTCTTTTTCAGTCAGAATTTCAAGCTTTTTCCTGACTGTTTTCCCAACCTCGTCGAAGCTCTCCTTGAGATATCTTGCCCCTTTTCTTGAAATCGCAATTTTGACCATGCGTCTGTCTTTCCGGTCCAAAACGCGTTTGACCAAACCAAGCCTTATGAGAGTATCCACGAGAGAGGTCGCTGAAGGCGGAGTGATGGACAGATAATCAGCGATTTCTTTCATCAGGGGCTTTTTTTGCTTGATAAAACGCAGGGTATTGAGCTGCAAAAAAGAAAAGCTTTTTCCTTTCTCGTCAGTTATCTGCTCATGGAAAAGGCGTTTCACAATGAAGATGAGAGACACGATTTTATTCAGATTGTTTTTCATACTATTAGACTATCAAACTATTAGCCATTCTAACTATACTATATTTATGTCATATATTTGTCAACCCCCCATCGGGAATGCCAACTCATGTCACGCTCCTCCGGTAAAATGATCCCCTTTATTTATCCGCAATTCCAGCCCCCTTGCGCGGTTTTGAAAGCGATTGTATAATTCAGATGTAATACAAATACACAAACAAAATGCGATTGGCTGATGGGGGTTTTTTCTTTGCCAGCCTGTCGCAAAATATAAAATGCCAAGAAAGAAAAAAAGTGAAAAAGAAAACGGTCAAGATCTCCAAAAGATCGCTGCTATCCGCGAAATGATTGCCAACGCCGAACGGACAATCGTGTCAGCGCGGGCGATGCTCTCCCAGCTTGAAGGAAAACCGATGAAACGATCCACGCCGAAAGTTTCCTCCGACGAAGAGGGAGAAATTGTGGAAGGAGTTTTTGACGGCCAAGTTATGATGGGAACCGACGGAAAGCAATATCCCGTCCCGGCTAATTACGCTTCAAAATCGAAATTAGTCGAGGGAGATATGCTGAAACTCACAATCACTCCGGACGGTTCTTTTGTTTATAAGCAAATCGGACCGGTGGAGCGCAAGCGCCTCATCGGGATCGTCAGCCAGGACGACTTGGGAAATTATGTCGTTCTTGCCGAAGGAAAAGCCTACCGCGTTCTGCTCGCTTCCGTCACCTATTTCAAGGCCGAGCCGGCCGACGAAGTCACCGTGGTTGTTCCCCGTGACAGCGAATCGGTCTGGGGCGCGATTGAAAATCTGGTGAAAAAAGGAGGAGCGGAAGGATTTGATTCGGAAAATTTTGGAAAAGAAGAAGACTCAGAAGAGGAGAAAGACGAAAAAATCATCAAAAGCACCGAAGACAAACTTGGGCAGGATGGAAAATTGGAAAGTGATTTCATTGACGAATGGACGCCGGAGCTTGAAAAACTGCGTGAAGAAGCCAGCAAGCCGGCAGTCTAGAGCTCGGCTTCAAAAAGAAAAGTAAAAAATTATAATAATCACAAAAACAAAAACATGGCAAAAGCAAAAAACGGCCAGCAGAAGCTGACTGCGCGCGATATTACTTTCGGGGCCATCAACGGTCTTATTTTCGGGGCGCTTCTTCCGGTAGTGCTCAAAAATATGAACATCGCGATTTCCGCGAACAAGGGATTTGTGATCGCTATCGCTTTCACTGTCCTCGCGGCAGTTGGCGTGGCTATCGGTTTTTTTCTTTCCAGATACATCAAAATTATTTTCCAAATTGCCAAATTCGGATGCGTCGGAGCGGCTAATTTCGCGGTTGACATCGGGATTTTGAATCTTTTGATTTTTCTTTCTGGCATCGCTTCAGGATCTTTTTACACAATTTTCAAGATTATATCTTTCACTTTCGCGGTTACCAACAGCTATATCTGGAACAAAATATGGACTTTCAAGAAAACTGACACAAAAGAAACAGGGAAGGAATTTGGCCAGTTTTTGATGATCAGTGTGATCGGCCTGATTCTGAACGCCGTCATTGCTTCCGTTTTGGTGAATGTTGTCGGCCCCCTGGGCGGAATAAAAGTGAAAACCTGGGCAAGCGTTTCCGCCGCCGTGGCATCGATTTGCGTCATGGCCTGGAACTTCATCGGCTACAAATTTTGGGTGTTTAAGAAATAAATAAAGTTCGACTTTAAAGAGCCCCGACAATCTTTGTCGGGGCGGGGAAAAGTCGAACTTTGGATGATCAAGCGCCAAACGCTTTTTTATTTTGTTTTTTTCAGCCAAAGACCGATCCCCTCTGGCTGAGATTTTCATGCTTTTGATTTTTATCTTTTAGGAAGCTATAATGGCAAATATGAGCACTACCCTCTATCGTAAATACCGTCCCGCCACTTTTTCCGAAGTAATCGGGCAAAAACATGTTGTTCAAACGCTGAAAAACTCTATCAAATCCGGCCGGATCGGCCAGGCGTATCTTTTCGCGGGCCCCAGGGGAACGGGAAAAACTTCGATTGCCAGAATATTCGCTAAAACGATAAATTGTGCCGATTTAGTCGGCGAGGAACGAGCCGCAACTAAATCGCCTGCCCGCCAAAGCACAAGCGACGGAGGGAGCATCCGCCGAAGCGATGCGAAGGCGGACTCGTCGGACAAGAGTGAACCGTGTTTGAAATGTAGTTCTTGCAAAAATATTCTTGATGGCCGCGCGCTTGATATCATTGAAATTGACGCCGCGTCCCACACGGGCGTGGACAATATCCGAGAACTCAAAGAAACGGTCCAACTTCCGCCGTCAGCCTTGAAATATAAAGTATATATCATTGACGAAGTCCATATGCTTTCGGGCGGAGCATTTAATGCTTTATTGAAAACCCTAGAGGAACCGCCGGCGCACGTGATTTTCATTTTGGCCACGACCGAAGTCCACAAAATTCCGGAAACAATTTTGTCCCGCGTCCAGCGTTTCGATTTCACGAGACTCACCGTTGAAGAGATCATCAAGCGCCTCGAAGAGCTCGCCAAACTTGAGAAAGTGAAGGTAGACCGCGAAGCGCTCGAAATCATCGCCACCCACTCCGAAGGCGGAATGCGGAACGCCGAAAGCCTCCTCGGCCAAATCATCGCCCTCGAAGACAAAAAAATCACCGCGAAAGAAGTGGAATTTCTTCTCGGGACGATTTCAGAAAAAGAGTTGGTGGATTTTGCCCGAGCGATAATTGAGAAAAATATTCCTGAAGCATTTTCAAAAATCGGGGCACTGCGCGAAGCGGGAGTTGATTTCAAGAATTTCGGGAAATCTTTGCTCAATTATCTTCGCCAAATGCTCGTTCTCAAGATAAACCCGGAACTTGGGAAAAAATTGTCATATGAACTCACGAAAGAAAGACTCGCCGAGATAAGCAACCAGATCAATAGCATAGAATTGACTGACATTCTGGATCTCATCAACACTCTTCAAGAAAACATCGAAAAATTCAAGTCCAGCCCCATCCCCCAGCTATTTTTGGAGGTCAGCCTCGCGAAAACTATCCGTAGGTGTCCGACACCTACAACGCCGGCGACTCCCGAAAAAGAAACCGCACCAACCGCGATTCCGAAAGTTGATCCCCCGGAAAAGAAAAAAGAGCCTATTCCAGAAAAAAAACAGGTAAAAGAGACAATGGCGAAACCTGAAAATAAAAGCTCGGTTTATTCCAGCGAGGATTTCGATCTTGTTTCCTCCCAATGGCCGGAAATTATTGAGTCTCTGAAAAGCTATAACCATTCTCTCTCCTCCGTCCTCAAAATGTCCCAGCCAATGTTGATTGACGGAAAATATCTGATTCTCCGAACAAAATATTCTTTTTACAACGATAAAATTTCCGACACCCAGAACCGGTTGACAATTGAAAAAGCGATTGATAAGATAACGGGCGTTAATTTGCGGCTGAAAGCCGTCACCGAAAAAGAATTTACTGCCCAATATCCTGATTTCAAAGAGAAGAAAAGCCTTCTCCAGGAGGCCGTCGATATTTTCGGCGCTAAAATTGTGAAAAATTAACACTGGGGCGTCGCCAAGTGGTAAGGCAGGGGCCTTTGAAGCCCCCATTCGTGGGTTCGAATCCTACCGCCCCAGCTTTGTCTTTTATAATTATTGCCAGTTAAACTTCAGCGACCGGCGCCTGTCCGCCTCCGCCAAAGGCGGATAAATTTGGCGGAAAGCCACCATTCGGGGGTTCGAATCTCTCTTCCCCAGCAAAATCGAAAAGTCATTCTTTGTGAATGGCTTTTTGATTTTTTTGAGAGGGATTCGAACTAGGAAAGGGATCGGGAAAACGTGAGTTTTCCCGGGGTGGAAGTATTGAAACCGCAAGGTTTCAAGGAGCGAAGCGACGTTCGGTTTCCCTCCTCCCCAGCAAAATGTTGACAAAAATATTTCCAACTTATATTATGCAAAGCCAACCATTTTGGTTGAGTTTTTATTAAGGAGGAATTCAGAGATGGTTTCCTACGCGCCGAAACGTGGCAGAACCGTTGGAGATGTCAGAGCCGAGCTGGCAGGCATTTTCACGGCCCTGCCAATAAACAGGGCAAAAGCCACCATCGTCCAGGAAAAAAAAGAGGGCGACATCATTGTGACTGAGAGAGTCCTGGTCCCCGACAACTTCGTCGTGACCAAGCCGGGAGAAGTGATCTACTTCAGCTAAACCGGCACTAACAACTTATTATTTTGGAGGGTTAACCCGCCGGTTCGCCGGCGGTTTTTTTATCCAAAAAATATTTCAACAAATAAAAACACCCCTCGGCGGTTTTCTGCTTTGGGGTGGTTATTTTACACAGGGTTTGTTCTTCGCCAAAATTTCAGCGAAAGTATGAATTTGATGGATGTCTCCATCAAGATGCAGCGTTAGAAATTCTGTGTCTAGCCTGACCTCGGGCATTGCCGAAAGAAATGTTCGGCAATTGCCGCAGGGAAGAAGGGTTGGGTGCAGAAGACCACTTTTGTGATCCTCTTGCGGCTGGCCGGCAATCACGACGCCAACAATCAATTCATAACCGGCATGCCGCGCAGCCTGAGCAGCAACGGCCTCAGCGCACATATTTGGCCCATCAGCCAACGGTTTCATATTCGAGCCCATGAATATCTTATAAAAATCATTGATATAATAGGGCTGCGAATTGAAAGCGAAAAGCGCGCATCCTACGCAAAATTTTCTGTAGGACATCGCGCATGTCTCGGCCATCCTGCGAGCTTCATCAACAAGGTATGGAACAATTTGCCAAAAAGCGGGAAGATGAAGATTCTGCATTTCAGAAGCTTTCTCTTCTTCAGATAATTCCCTCCAGCTTCTGCGCCGCTCTATGAGTTTTTTATAAGCTTCGACATCCGGCCCGAACAATTTTCCTCACCTCCTTTTTGTCTAAATTTTCGGACTTTGTAATTTATACTACTTCGCGGGATTTGTCAATAAAACAAACAACCAAAGATAAATCTTTGGCTCAAACAAATAAAAAAATACTTTATACTATATACCAGATACCAGATACTATATACCAGATACTATATACCAAAATCACATCCCATACTTCTTGATCAGCTTTTTGTAGTCTTTGGCCTGCTTTTTTGTATATGTTCCAGCGTCGATGCTATTCAATATCGTCCACCATTTTCTCGAATCTTTCCAGTCATTTTTGGCGTTGAAAGTTTTTCCATCCGCGATCGGGACAATGAGATATGGCGTCTTTGTTTCGTATGATCCGCCAAAGGTGATCATATGGCGGTAATTCGGATCAATGAAACAATATCCGGTATCATTGACGTCGTAGTCGCTCGCGCATTTGACCCCCGCGATTTGATGTGAAGAACCGCCAGAAACATAGGTGATGAGAGCCGTCCCGTATCCCAAATTCTTGAAAAGAAACGCCATGAGAAATGCTTTCTCCCCGCAAATCCCCGAGTTTTCATAAACTGTCTCATAAGGATAGCGGGTCCCATGTCCCCTGCCCGTTGCCACAATTTCCGTGCCAGTTGCTTTGTTGTCGTCATAAGTTATATTTTGAACCATGCTTGCCGCCACCCGCACCCGGTCGTCAGATTTTTTTATTTTCTTCGTTATCCAGTCTAGCAATGGCTGAAGCGCAGTTTTTTGGTCAGCGCGGTCAATTGATATGGCGTTATAGCAATCCCCTAGCGTCGCGTATCCGTTGCAGGTATAGTTCGGCAGATTGAATAGCGTCGTATAGAGATACGGATCAAGAGCCAAGCTGTATTTTTTTGTCTTTCCGTTCAATTTTCCCGAAAGCTGCCGACTGCCCGCTCCAAAACCAAGTTTGCTTTCCGAAGCCGCTAGCGCCGGAAAGCAGAAGCAGAAGATTAGTAAGCTCGCAACGATTTTTGATGTTTTCATTTTTTGTTTTTATCAATAACTACCGATTATTATACAACAATGGTATAATTTAGCCAATAAAGGAAATGACTCAACGCCTAAACAATAACCAAAAATAAAATGAGCGAAGAAAAAAAACCAAAAAACAACGAACCGGAAAATCATGAAGCAAGGACAATTGCTGTCACTGTGATCGTCACGCTTCTGGCCGTCGCTTTCATCGGCGGGCTGATTTTCGCCGGAAAAAAATATATTGATCGAAAAAAAGAATTGCAGGCGCTGAAACAACAAATGGAAAATCTGCAAAAAGCCCCTGAAACAACAGGCGGAGAAACAACCATCACCGGCGAAACTCCCGCGACTGAAACCGGCGCTGATACCAATGAGTACGCCGGCTGGAAGACCTATGCCAACAGCGAAATCGGCTACCGGCTCAAATATCCGGCCGACTGGACAGTAAAAGAAATCAGCCAAACAAGCGAAATTTTGGGAACTCCAGTAAAATACATCACTATCGCCTCGCCCGGAGGAAAATACTTTCTTTTTTGGGGGCTCAAGCGAAAAACTGACGCGTTCGCGATTTCCGACCGGACGGGCATTGGTGCGGGCGAGCCAAAAAAAGACGGGAATATAATGATCCTCGGAAAAGAATATGCCATCAATCTTTTTGTCATCAATGGAAGAACCGAAGAAATTTTTTATCCCAATGCCGGAATCACCCAGAGTGCTGACGGAAAATATGAATTTGTCGCGAATTTTGAAGAAGGAGCAGGCACGAGTTCCAATTTACTTGATATGGCCGATGCTCCTGGAAGAGGTTTGGCGGAAAAAATTCTGAAATCTGTCGCACTCACCGAAAAGACAGTTTCTTCCTCCGGTTGTTCTCAAACTTTCACCAACGAAGAGAATCTCGACAAGGCCGACTGGAAAACCGTTTCCAACAATAAATACGGGTATTCTTTTCAAAATCCAAAAAGTTTGACGGTCGGCGAAAAGCAAGATGACTACATAGGCTTGGGAAGCGGCGCCGACCAGCAATCTTTCGAGTGGCGGTCGGGGCCAATGACCGGAACGGATTATTATGGCTTCAAGGAAGATAGCCACAAAAATATGATGGTTGGATGCGCAAACGCCAAAATTACCTACTTTTCCGGCGACCCGGCAGCCGATCCGCCCGGCGACACTCAAGACCGGCTCGTTCTGGTCCAATTTGAAAAAAACGGAATCCCGCACGTCATTTTGTTCAGTTATCAATATATCGGCGCTTCTATTTCGAGCGATGTCGTGGAAATGTTTGAATTGATTTTAAAAACAGTGAAGTTTAGTAAATAACCCATCAATAACTTTATGGAACAAGAATTATTAGACAAGTTGAACAAAATAGAACAGAAAGTCGAAGAAACGCGCTCGCTGGCAAACAAAACATACAAGCTTTTTCTCTGGACAATGATCGCAACGGTGGTGATGTTTGTCTTGCCTCTTATTGCTTTGGCATTTGTCATCCCCTATTTCCTGCGGACGATCACTTCCGGCCTCAACGGATTATAATCGAAAAAAATATTCGCAACAAAAAAAGCCCCTTCATGACGTCGAGGCTTTTTCTATACCAGATATCAAATACAATATACAAGATACCAATTAGCTCACCTGATAATTCGGTGATTCTTTGGTGATGGTCACATCATGAACATGGCTTTCTTTGAGCCCGGCGTTCGAAATCCGGACAAATTTCGCTTTTTCGCGAAGTTCCTTGAGATTTTCTGCGCCGCAATATCCCATTCCCGACCGAAGACCCCCAACCAATTGATGGAGGCTGTTCGCGAGCGGGCCTTTGGCGGGCACCCGCCCTTCAATCCCTTCGGGTATCAACTTTGAGGCTTCCACTTTCCCCTGCCCATATCTGTCAGCCGATCCGTCAAGCATCGCCCCCAGCGACCCCATTCCGCGATAGAGTTTATAATTTCTCCCTTGATACAAAATTGATTCTCCCGGCGCTTCGTCTGTTCCGGCAAAAAGGCTCCCGATCATGACCGCGTTCGCTCCGGCTGCGAGGGCTTTGGCGATATCGCCGGAAAATTTGATTCCGCCGTCGGCAATCACCGGAATTTTGTATTTCGCCGCCATTTTCACGACATCAAAAACCGCCGTGAGCTGGGGCATGCCCGCGCCGGAAACAATCCTTGTTGTGCAAATCGAACCCGGACCGACGCCCACCTTCAAGGCGTCCGCGCCGGCTTTGATCAAATCTTCCGCTCCTTCGGCGGTGACAATGTTCCCCGCCGTCACCGGAATGTCAAAGTTTTTCTTGACTTCGCGCAAAGTTCGGAGCACCGCTTCCGAATGCCCGTGCGCCCGGTCGATGGAAACCAAATCGGCGCCGGCTTTCACGAGCAGTTCCACCCGCTCCAAAACATCCGCGCTTGTGCCAATGGCTCCCCCGACCCGCAATCTCCCCAAGCTGTCCTTGGCGGCATTTGGATATTTGCGCTTTTTTTCAATATCTTTGATGGTAATCAGACCTTTGAGAGTATTTTGTTTGTCGACAATCGGCAGTTTTTCAATTTTATATTTATGGAGCAGTTTTTTGGCCTGCTCGAGAGTTGTTTTTTCCGCCGCCGTCACCAGATTGTTTTTCGTCATGACGCTTCGGACCAGCCTTTTCATGTCGGTTTCAAAACGCATATCACGGTTGGTGATGATGCCGATCAATTTGTTTTTCTTGTCCGTCACCGGAATTCCGGAAATGCGGAAATCTTCCATAAGTTTCCTCACTTCTCCGATCGTTGCCCCCGGCCCGACGGTCACCGGGTCGACAATCATTCCGCTCTCTGATTTTTTCACTTTTTCCACCTCGGCCGCCTGCCGGGCGGGAGACATATTGCGGTGGATGATCCCGATTCCGCCTTCCTGCGCGAGAGCAATGGCGAGGCGCGATTCGGTCACCGTGTCCATCGCCGCTGAAAGAATGGGGATATTCAGCTTGATATCTTTCGTGATATACGCGCTCACGTCCGTATGTCTCGCTGAAACCCCCGACTTTTGCGGGACCAGAAGAACATCGTCGAAAGTGAGGCCTTTCACTATATTTTTTTCATTTGCCATATTTTTTGATTAAAATTGATTCACCCCGTTAAATCCTGCGAAGCAGGAATTTCGCGGAGCAAAATTATTTAACTGGGGTAAAAAATAAAGCCCCCAAAAAAGAGAACTTGTTCCTTTTTACAAATATAGCACTTTTTGGAAATTGTGTCAAAAAACTTTACATTTTCCCTTGAAATTACTACAATTATCGAGTTAGGCTGAAAAATATGGCATCTTATTCAAAGCTATTGGAATATATAAAAAATGACAAAATCGGCGTCATTCCCACCGATACAATTTATGGCATCGCAGCTTCGGCATGGTCGAAAAAAGCGGTCGAGCGGGCTTATAAAATCATGAGAAGGGACAAAAAGAAACCCTTTATTATTTTAATCAGCTCGATTAGGGACTTAGATAAATTTAATATTAAACTGGATAAAAACAACGAAAATATTCTCAAGCAAATCTGGCCCGGGAAAGTGAGTGTGATTTTGCCAATCAAGGCCAAAAAGTTTGAATATCTCCATCGCGGAACGAAAACTTTGGCGTTTAGGGTTCCTAAAAAACAGTTTTTACTAAAACTTCTCAAAAAAACCGGCCCACTGATTTCTACAAGCGCGAATCCCCAAGGAAAAAAACCGGCGCAAACTGTTGCCGAAGCCAAGAAATATTTCGGTGACAAAGTTGATTTTTATATCAGCGGTGGTAAAATGAAGTCTCTCCCTTCGACGTTGATCGAAATAAAAAAAGGCCGTCTGAGTATAATAAGGAAGGGATCCGGAAAAATCCCAAAATCATTGACCAAAAATAATCAATAATTTTTCGAAACAATGAGAAAACTATCGAATTGCGGCCAGCCGCACGATGAAGAAAAAGATGAGCCCAAAGATGACGAAAGTTGCGATTGCTCTCACTGCGGCCACCATTGCGGATAAAACAAGAGAGAAATTCACTACTCAATAGACGCTCTTTAGGGAGCGTTTATTTTGTGCTAGGATGAATATAAGGAAAGGAGGTGAAACAAAAATGAAGAAAAAAGGTCCCTTGGGCATGATTGCTTTCATCCTGCTTCTTATCGGGGGCTTGAATTGGGGATTGGTCGGGTTCTTCAAATTCGACCTGGTGGCCGCGATTTTCGGCAACATGACCACGCTTTCCCGGATTGTGTATGACCTCGTTGGACTGGCCGCCCTCTTCATGGTCGTCAAGAAGTTCATGATGATGGGAGAAGAAAAGAACGGGTAAACATAAAATCTCAGGTTATTTCCACAAGCTTTATCAAAACTAGAGCTCTGGTTTTTGATTTTTATGAAAAAACCAAAGAAGAAAATTACCACTCTTTGCATGGTTCAAAATCACCCACGGGTTCTTTTGGGAATGAAAAAGCGAGGATTTGGCGCCGGCCGATGGAACGGCTTTGGAGGAAAAGTGGAGCCAGGAGAAACCCTTGAAGAAAATGCCATTCGTGAACTCAAAGAAGAGTGCGGAATCATCGCCAAAGACATCCAGAAGAAGGCTGTTCTCAATTTTTTCTTTGAGCACGAACCAGATGAATATATCGAGGTCAATGTTTTTGGAATTTATGATTTTGAAGGTGAGCCAGCCGAATCCGAAGAAATGCGGCCCAAGTGGTTTCATATCGACGAAATTCCCTACGACCAAATGTGGCCGGACGATATCCACTGGCATAATTTGTTTTTTTCAGGAAAAAAATTCAAAGGCAATTTTTTCTTCAAAGACTTCAATACAATCCTCCGCCACAAGATAACAATCTTATAAACATTTGCTTCAGTAATTTAATTTACTGAAGCAAAATAAAGTTTATATATGTTTTCGATTTTCAAAAACTATCCTGGTTTGCTTTGTGCTTTTTCAGAGAAAAAAGACGGGTCGATGAAGTTCCCGAGGAATAATCCCGTTTTATTGGAAAAAAATTTGAGAAATCGAAAAAAATTTTTACGGACTTTTGGCATATTTCCTGAAGATGTCTCCAGCGGAGAATTGGTCCATGGAAATCAAGTAAGGCGCGTGCTGACAAAAAACAAGGGGGTGAGATTCAAAGATGCAGATGGTTTAATCACTGGTCGAAAAAATATTTTCCTGTCGGTGACTGCCGCAGACTGTTTGCCGATTTTTTTGTTTGAGCCGAAAAAAGAAATCGTCGGCCTGGTTCACGCCGGCTGGCGAAGTTTGGAAATGAATATTCTGGAGAACGCCATTGGAAAAATGGAAGATTTGGGCGGAACACCGGAAAATATTTTGGCTGGCATCGGCCCGGCCATTTGTCAAAAACACTATGAAGTCGGTCCGGAAGTAGCGGAAAAATTCGTAAAATATCCGGAAGCGATAGGAAATGGGAATAATAAAATTTTTTTGGACATCAAAAAAGTTGCCGAAATGCAACTTTTATCTTTGGGCGTATCCGGCAAAAACATTGAGATCAGCTCCGCATGCACTTTTGAACTGCCAAAAAAATACTTCTCGGCGAGAAGAGATAAACCCCAAGAAATTGAAGCGATGATGGCAGCGATTGGAATAAAAGAGTAGTTTTGCGCCCTCGACAGGCCCGCCGCCGTCTTCGACTCGGGCGGGTAAAAATCGAACCTTATAACATATATTGTGTCCTCAGAGGGAGTCGAACCTTCATTTCAGGCTTCGGAGGCCTGCGCTCTATCCATTGAGCTATGAGGACAATTTATTTTTCTTTCCAATTCTTTCTCCGCAATTTTTTGTGATAGCTGATCGCGAAGCGGTGGGCTTCATTGCGAATTCTTTCGATAAGGTTTGAGTCGCTCAAAATCCGATTATACTTCTCCCTTATTTCCTCATTTCGGCCGAGATATGTCAAGAGGAATTTCGATTGGTATATATCGAGCTTCTTTCGGGTTGGCCCTTTGGCGACCGCAACAATGGGTATTTCTAGTTTTAGACCGTGAATTATTCTCTGCGCCATGTTGAGATGGCCTTTTCCCCCGTCAAGAAGAATCAAATCCGGTTTCGGCCAATTGTTCCGGAAACGGCGAAACAAAACCTCTTTCATCATAGCAACGTCGTCAATCCCGATGACGGTTTTGATTTTGAATTTGCGGTATTCATTTTTATCCGCTTTGCCGTTTGCGAAAGCCACCATTGAACCAACCGCGTAATCCCCGCCGATGTTTGAAATATCATAGGCCTCTATTCTGGTATTTGGTATCTGGTATTTGGTATCTGGTATTTTTATTTCATCCGAGATCAGCGCCACATCTCGGATATGTTCGAGCGCGAAAATCTGGTTGCGGGCTTCGGCCGCCTTTTCAAATTCGTGATTCTTCGCGTAATCTTTCATTTCTTTTTTAAGAGCGCTGATGAGCCGCTTTTTTTCGCCCCGGAGTATCATCTCGATATTGCGAATATTTTTGAGATAATCCGCCCGAGTTATTGCCCCGGCGTGCGGCCCCGGGCACTTCCCTATCTGAAAATCGAGACAGCCTTTTTCGGTTTGTTGTTTATTGGAATGAAAGGGAAAAATTCGGCGGATGAGCTTCAAGGCTATATTCATCTGATGCTTTGACATATACGGACCGTATATTTTTTTCGCCGCCACTTTTCCCAGTTCCGTTTTCCAGAGAATCACGACTCGCGGAAACTTTTCTTTGGTGATCACGAAATAGCCGAAACTTTTGTCGTCTTTCGACATCACGTTGTATTTCGGCTGGTGTTTTTTGATGAGATTCGATTCCAAAATCAGCGCCTCCAAAACCGAATCCGATTCATGGATTTTGATATCCGCGATTTGGGAAACCATCGGCTCGATATTCGGACGGTCGAGATGCGCGTTTTTGAGAAAGTAGCTCCCCACCCGATCCTTGAGACTCGTCGCTTTTCCAATATAAAGAATTTTTCCTTGCTTATCACAAAATTCGTATACGCCAGGGGATTTAGGAAACTTCTTTATTTTATTATTTAGCGTTTCCATTTTTTATTCTTTTTTTAAGATATCGCGCAAAAACTTCCCCGTATAACTTTCCTTGTCATATTTCGCTACTTCTTCCGGTGGGCCGGTGACGACGACGCGGCCCCCCAGATCTCCCCCTTCGGGTCCGAGGTCAATTATCCAATCGGCGGTTTTGATGACATCCATATTGTGCTCAATCACAATAACAGTATTTCCGGCGTCGACCAAACGGTGCAAAACGTTCAAGAGTTTTTTCACGTCGTCAAAATGGAGCCCGGTTGTCGGCTCATCGAGAATATAGAGTGTGTTTCCCGTCATCCGCCGCGAGAGTTCCGAAGCGAGTTTGATCCTTTGCGCTTCCCCGCCGGAAAGCGTTGTCGCAGATTGTCCCAAATTGATATACCCGAGCCCCACTTCCTCGAGAACTTTCAGCGGCTCATATATCCGGGGGTAATTTTCAAAAAAAACTTTTCCTTCCGAAACCGTCATTGCGAGAACATCCGCGATATTTTTTCCTTTGTATTTCACTTCGAGCGTTTCGCGATTATACCTTTTCCCCCGGCAAACATCGCAAGGGAGAAAAACATCCGGCATAAATTGCATTTCTACTTTCAAAAATCCTTCGCCCCGGCAGTTGTCGCATCTTCCGCCATTCACGTTGAAAGAAAATCTTCCCGGACCATACCCGTGCCTTTTCGCGTCTTTCGTCATCGCAAAAAGCTCCCGGACAGCCGTGAAAAATCCGACATAAGTCGCCGGATTTGACCGCGGCGTGCGTCCGATCGGCGATTGGTCGATATGAATCACTTTGTCGACATACTGCGTCCCGAGAATTTCCTTGTGCCGGCCCGGCCGCTCAAGGCTTCTCATGATTTTTGAGGACAATCCCTTTCCGAGAATATCCTCGACCAAAGTTGATTTTCCGGAACCGGAAACCCCCGTCACGCAGGTCAAAGTTTTGAGAGGAAATTCGACCGTCACGTTTTTCAAATTATGCTCCGTCGCCCCTTTCACCGTGAGCCATTTTTTGTTTTTGATCGGCCGGCGAAATTTTGGAATTTCAATTTCGGCGTCGCCACGCAAATATTTTCCGGTTAGGGATTTTTTCTCTTTTTCAATGTCTTCGACCGACCCTTCGGCCACAATTTCTCCGCCATGCTTCCCCGCTCCAGGACCGATGTCAACCAAATGATCGGCCGCTCGAATCGTTTCTTCATCGTGTTCGATGACAACCACCGTGTTGCCAATATCTCGCAGTTTGAGCAGCGTCTCGAGCAGTTTCGCGTTGTCCCGCGCGTGCAGTCCCACCGACGGCTCGTCAAGAATATAGAGGACGCCCACGAGCTGCGAGCCGATTTGGGAAGCGAGACGTATGCGTTGCGTTTCCCCGCCCGCCAGAGTGTTCGCGGCTCGTCCCAAAGTGAGATATCCGAGTCCCACGTCATCCAAAAAACCCAAACGAGCGCGGATTTCTTTCAAAATTTTGTCGGCGATTATTTTTTCGCGCGCGCTAAGTTTCAAATTTTCAAAAAATTTCAGCGTTTCCTGAACACTGCCGCTCGAGATTTGAGCTATATTTCTATTTCCCACGGTGATCAGCAACGCTTCGGGTTTGTGTCTTGAGCCCTCGCAGGCCGGACAAGCGCTCTGGGACATATATTTTTCAATATCCTGCCGGACTCCTTCGGAATCGGTTTTGAAATAGCGGTCGCGCATGAAGCCCAAAATCCCGTTCCAGGTGACGTCAAAACGCCAAACCGCGCCCGTTTTGGTGCGAAAGCGGACTTCGACGATGTCCGGCTCTTCCTCGCCATGAAGCAGAATATTTTGTTGTTTTTCACTCAAATCCCGGAAGCGGACATTGTCGGGAATATAATAATAGTTCGTGACCGCCCGCAAAATCGAGCCTTGATAATTGTTCAGCTTGTAGCTCCAGGGCATGATAGCTCCTTCGGCAATCGTCCGGGTTTTGTCGGGAATGATGAGACTCGGGTCTATTTCTTTTTTTGTCCCCAGGCCTTCGCATTCCGGGCAGGCTCCCTGCGGGCTGTTGAAAGAGAACAATCTCGGCTCGAGTTCCGGAAAAGTCACATCTTCATGATCCACACAAGCCATGTTTTGGTTAAATATAAATTCGCTTGTTTTTGTTTTTGTGTTTTGGATATTTGTGTTTTGTTTGGTATTTTGTGTCTTTGTGCTTTGTAATTTTATCCTGACTAGTCCTTGCGACAACTTGAGCGCCGACTCCACACTTTCAAATATCCTCGATAAATTTTTGTCATTGATTTCCACCGTGTCAATCAAAATATCAATGCTGTGTTTTTTGTATCTGGCCAATATTTTTCCTTTTTTGGCTTCATCTTCAAGGATCACTCTTTTTCCGTCCACATACGCTTCGGCAAACCCGCGTTTCCACATCTCCGCGAGAAGCGTCGCGTAGTCCCCTTTTCGTTCTCGAACCACGGGCGACAATATCTCAATTTTTGATCCTGATTTTGCTTCAATAACCCTGTCCACAATTTCATCAATGGAAAGTTTTGAAATTTCTTTTTTGCATATCGGACAATGCGGACGGCCTATTTTGGCATAGAGAAGCCTCAAGTAGTCATGGATTTCCGTCACTGTCCCAACCGTCGAGCGCGGATTGTGCGAGGACGCTTTCTGGTCGATGGAAATCGCGGGGCTCAAGCCTTCAATCGAATCCACGTCCGGCTTTTCCATTTGGCCCAAAAACTGCCGGGCATAGCTCGACAAACTCTCGAGATATCGCCTCTGTCCTTCGGCAAAAATAGTATCAAAAGCCAGAGTCGATTTCCCCGACCCGCTTATTCCCGTGAACACGATAAACTTCCCCCGCGGAAGTTCGAGATTGATATTCTTGAGATTATGCTCTCTGGCGCCGCGAATTGTGATTTTATTCATAGCTATAACTCGCGAATGTAGAACGAATTTCAGCGAATGAGAGCGAACTTGCTAACACGTTTATATATTCGTTCCAATTCGCTTTTTTATTCGCTCCTCATTCGTGAGTTTTTCTTGAAATGCAAAAAGTGCCCGAAATTGGGCTTTACCTATGGTAATACTATTGAGCTAAGAAATCAATTTCACTATTCTGAAAAAAATCGCCACGGCAAGCCGCGGCGGTGAGAAGGAACTATGGATCAACCTTACTGATATTTGTTTATGTCCTTCATGATAGTGTTCACAGAAACTCCCCCCGTGATCCAGTTGATAATCTCTTGCCGCTTGAAAAATAGAAGTGATGGAATAGCGCGAACCTTGTAGATGAGAGATACGATGGCATCGTTGCCGATGACACCCGCGTCTATTTGCATCCGGCAGAGTATTACATTTTCGTTCGCCTCTTCGACTACCAGAGGTAAAACATTGTCGAGCATTTGGCGACATGGACCGCACCATAATGCATAGGGAAACAAAATCACCAGTTTTTCCTGGAAGGGCACCAAAATCTCATTCTTGAAGACTTCTATGGCCCTTTCCGGAAACGAAGCGTCAGCAAAATCAATGACCTTAGCAGGCATCAGCGTCCATCCTCCCTCGTTTTTAACGTCTCATTATTCTAAAGTTTTTTCCGTGAATTGTCAAAGACTTTACCCCATCTGTAATTTCCGCAGCTGGATTATCTCATCCCGGATCACCGTCGCTTTTTCGAATTCCATATTCCGGGCGGCGGTTTAAATTTTTCCTAAGCTAGTATCTTAGGAATTATTCGGATGCAAAAAGTACCCGAAATTGGGCTTTACCTATTGCGATACTATCGAATTATTAAATCAATTTCAAAAAAAGTCCCGACAATGAACTGTCGGGACCGCAAGACTTTATTATCAACGTCCGTAGATAAACGTCTCAGGATCCGATTATCGGATAGCCTCTAACGGACGATTCCTGGAGAACATTATTCTCTCCGTAAAGAACAGCCCATCCCTTCTCGAGATCCCAGGTCAACTGATATTGACTCCGCCGGACTACCAATCCGGAAAAATCCAAGTCGGAATCAATAAACACTCTTTCGCCTAGCACAGTAACCCGAGAGACTGTTCCTGAAAAAGTTATGGGAGGAAAATCTTTAATTTTTACATCCTCCTTGGGAAAGACATAAAAAGTTATGGGTTTTCCAACTATTCTGTTGGGATTTTCGGGGAGCGCAGCATGAATCAATATTTCTGAAACTTTTTTCTGCAAGGCATGCCCCTTTTCCCTCCTCCTTGCCAATAAATCTTGCTCTTTCACCTCATCCACGAGATTTTTCTCCTCTATGCCGAAATTTAAGCTTCAAATCAATTTAGAGCAATTATATATTTTTGTCAATATGATTTAAAAGTCTACCCCATCTGTAATTTCCGAAGCTGGATGATTTCATCTCGGATCACCGCCGCTTTTTCGAATTCCATATTCCGGGCGGCGGTTTTCATTTCGGCCTCTTTTTGTTTGATATATCCGGCAATATCTTCCAAAGACTCCAAATTGATATATTCCTTCGGAATTTCCGGTTTCAGTTCGTGATCAACAATCGATTCGATTTTTTTCTTGATGGTTGTCGGCGTGATATGATGCTTCCTATTGAACGCCGTCTGCGTTGCGCGCCGGCGGTTCGTTTCATCAATCGCCCGTTTCATTGAGCCGGTGACTTTGTCGGCATAGAGAATAACACGCCCGGAAATATTCCGCGCCGCTCTTCCAATCGTTTGGACAAGCGAAGTTTCCGATCTCAAAAAGCCTTCTTTGTCCGCGTCGAGTATCGCGACGAGAGAAACTTCGGGCAGATCCAAGCCTTCCCGCAAAAGATTGACTCCCACGAGCACATCAAATTTTCCTCTGCGTAAATTTTCCAATATGCGAACGCGCTCCATGGTGTCCACTCCCGAATGCAGATATTCGGATTTTATTTCGTTTTCTTTCAAAAATTCGGCAAGGTCCTCGGCCATTTTTTTGGTGAGCGTCGTCACCAGCACCCGCTCTTTTTTCGCCACTACGTTTTTTATTTCCTCGATCACATCTTTCACTTGTCCTTTGGCTGATTTTATAACCAATTCTGGATCAATCAAGCCTGTCGGACGAATGATCTGCTCGACAATTTGGGCCGAATTTTTTCTTTCATAATCCGCCGGCGTCGCCGAAGTGAAAATCGCCTGATTTATTTTTTGCTCAAACTCGCTGAATTTGAGCGGCCGGTTATCATACGCGCTCGGAAGCCGAAAGCCGTTGTCAATCAAGGCCTTTTTCCGGGCATGATCGCCATTATACATTCCGTTCAGTTGCGGAACGGTGACATGCGATTCATCTATCACGATTAAAAAATCATCGCTGAAGTAATCAACGAGCGTATACGGCGGCTCCCCTGCCCGGCGGCCCGTGAGATAACGGGAATAATTCTCGATCCCGTTGCAGTATCCGATTTCCCGCATCATTTCAAGATCCTGCTTTGTCCGGCGGTATATTCTCTCCGCTTCCAGCAGCTTATTATTCTTTTTAAAATAATTCACTCTATCTCTCATCTCTGTCTCTATCTTTTCAAGCGCTTCTTCCATCACCGGCTCCGGAACGACAAAATGCTTGGCGGGATATATCAAAAATTTTTCCAAATTTCCCAGCGCTTCCCCGGTCAAAAAATCGTATTCGGATATTTTGTTTATTTTCCCTGACAAGAGCCCGACTCTTGTCACAATTTCCCGCGACGGCGACATGACTTCGATCGTTTCCCCGTGAGCGCGGAATCTTCCCCGGGACAAATATTCCGAGCGCAGAAAATGCATCTCCGTGAGATCGGAAATCAGTTTTTCCCGGTCGATTGCTTCCCCAACTTTGAGGCTGAGAGAAATATCTTCATAAAATTCTGGCGATCCAAGGCCGTATATGCACGAAACGGACGCCACAATGATCGTTTCACGCCGGGACATCACCGCCACCGTCGCCGCGTGGCGCAGCCGGTCAATTTCATCGTTTATCTGGGATTCTTTTTCGATATAGGTGTCGGTGGAAGAAATATAGGCCTCCGGCTGGTAGTAATCATAATAGGAAACAAAATATTCGACGGCATTTTTGGGAAAAAAAGTCCGAAATTCCTGCGCCAATTGCGCCGCCAAAGTCTTGTTCGGCGCGATGACGAGCGTCGGTTTTTGAACGTTTTCGATGACGTTGGCCATCGTGAAGGTTTTTCCTGACCCGGTCACACCGAGAAGAGTCTGAAATTTCGCCCCGCTCCGAAGACCCGCGGTCAACTCTTTGATCGCCTTGGGCTGATCGCCATCGGGTTTGAATTTAGATGATATCTTGAATTTCATATTCAGTTATTATATACGCTTAAAATCAAAAAGAAAAGGCGCGGAAACGCGCCTTTGAGACAAAAAACTTATACTCCCTTTATTCAGAGAAACCAGCCGCGGTCATTGCCCTTTTGCGGATCTCTGCATATTGGGGGATGAAAACATGTTGAACCTGCATGATCCTGGGCCAGAATTTCAAGGCTTCCCGAAGAAAGCGCGAAACTCTTTCGGCGACCAGTTCCCGCCTCAGAACATAACTGTGCCGAAAGATTCCTCCATCTCCTCCGGCAAATTTTCCAAAACCGCCACGGACCTTTTTCAGGGCCCGAAACGCCGCTTCAGCCTTGATCCCCAATTGGTCAACGCCTGATGAGTTTCTGATGCAGACTTCTGCATATATCTCATCAATATAATTCACGTTGACCACAAAAGGGCATAAAGCTCCTCCGGGACCGTCCGCGTCCGGAAAGATTTGATAGCTTCTGCCCGCGGAAATAACTGTAAATCCCTGTTCGCTTAATTCCTTTTGGAACATCTGTGACTACCTCCTTGCTCGGTTTTAATTTAGAGCTTTCAAATATACAATAATTAATTAAATAAAGCAAGAATCTGACAATAAAAACTAATTGTTCTTTTTTGATAATAGTGATATAGTGATAGTATGTTTAAGCGAGGTATTGCCACTTTTACCCTCGACTACGGCAAGTGTCCGAAATGGCTGTTTGAGCGAATGGTGAAGTTGGGACGGGAGATGGCGCGGGTCATCATCGCCGAGTATGGGCCGGACGAGTTTGTAAAACGGATCGCTGACCCGGTCTGGTTTCAGGCGCTCGGAACCGTGCTCGCTTTTGATTGGAACGCTTCAGGCTTAACAACTATATTAACAGCCGCTCTCAAGGAAGCCATCCGCGGCGAAGAAAGAGATTTGGGAGTCTTTATTTGCGGCGGCAAAGGAAAAACATCCCTCAAAACTCCCGAGCAGATCAATTTGTTCGGCGCGCGAGCCGAACTTTCGCAAGAAAAAATAAATTCTCTCGAATATAATTCCCGGATGGCCGCCAAAGTCGATTCATCGCTCATTCAAGACGGCTTTCAAATTTATCACCACTCATTCTTTTTTTCCCGCAGCGGCGTTTGGGCGGTTGTCCAACAGGGAATGAATGAAAAAGCGGTGACGGCAAGAAGATATCATTGGTTTTCGGATGATGCGAAAAATTTAGTTCTCGAGCCGCATAGCGGAATAATTTCCGATGGCCAGCACAGTGGCCTCAATATGACCGCGAGAGAAAGCGAGAATACGCAAAAAATTTCGACAGAGCTGGTGCAAGGAAGTTATAATACTTTGATGAAAGATCTCAAACTGCTGCGGAAATATTCAACGCCGCAAAGCGAAGTGGTGTCCGTTGGAAATAATAATCAGGAATTAACGAAACTTAGCTTGACCGATCTTGATTTCAAAACGCACCCAGTATCGATTGAAGATTTCACGAAAAGCAAGTATTTGCAAAAAATACTTTACGAAGTAAGTGAAATCAAGCCCAAAAATTACGAACAGCTTCTGTCGCTCAAAGGCGTTGGACCGAAAACCATCCGGGCTCTCGCCCTCACCGCCGAAGTGATTTATGGCGCGAAAGCCTCATATGAAGACCCGGCCCGCTACTCTTTCGCCCACGGCGGAAAAGACTTTGTCCCCTATCCCGTCGATCGACCGACCTACGATCAAACAATCGCGACGATGCGCCAACTTGCTTCGAAAATGAAAATTAGCTACTCTGAAAGAAACAAGGCAATAAAAAGATTACAATAATGGCCAGTGACTTAGAAAAAATCCAAGAAGCAACGCCAAAAACGAGGCATAATTTCAAAGAAAGCATAATCGAGCTGATTATTTCAAAAGCCATTCCAAAAATACTGGCGAATTGTTCTGGCAAGGATACTATTGACGACAGGGACATAGCTGGAGTAATCGGGCCGATGCTTGACGGCTACAACCAATCGGATACTGATTTCACAAAAAGAATGCTAAATATAAAAAATTATGAAGATTGGGATGTTTTTTGCGATGAAGTTCAAAACGCTGTTGCCAGAAAAGCCAGGGAGAGGAGAAGGGGCAGCGACGCTTTTATCCCCGACGGAAAAAGTGAAGTTGCCGGGAGAAAGTTATACCGCGGAGAAACAAAGATGATGAACAAATTGCTGGGAGAAGCCTCCTCGGAGCTTCGCAAGAAAAATTTGACAACTAAGGATTATGATTTTGGAAAAGTCAGCCAAGAAATTATCAACAAAATATTGAATCGCCATGAAGTGGAGAAAATAACAGACAGCTCGGCCCGCGAGCAAATGAGAAGACAGATGACGGCAATAATCAATAAATCCTTCACCCCTGAGTCCCTGGCAGAATACAATCAAAAATTGGGAAGGCTAGGAAAAAAATATACCGGTGAAGAGAGGAAAAAACTTTTTCAAACCATCGAAGAGACAGTTGAGAGAGTCAGCCTAATGATGGAAAACATGAATCTGGACGCGGATGAAAACCTGAAAACATCCGAAAAAATCATCCCTTCTGATTTCTCCAGAAAGGATGTGAGGAAAATAAGAATTTTGATTAAGTCAACATTAGCCAGAGCGCTGAAAAATAATCTCAATTCAGATAATCAAGAAAGTTATATCAGGGACCTAGTCCCTCTGATACTCGACAGCCTCAAGGAGCGGCCTCAAAATCCAGTTGAAACAATTCTCAAGAGACTTTACGAGAAATAATCCTTGCATAAACAAAAAAGCCTGTCCCTTCTGACTGGCTTTTTTGATGAATAATTCGAGAATTACTCAAACTATGCTTGCGGAGTTTCTTCCGCTGCTGGAGCTTCCGGTGTCGTTTCAACTGGCGCGTCTGTCGCCGGAGCGTCAGTTGCCGGAGCATCCGTCGGAGCCGCAGTTGGGTTCATTTCGTCGGTCATAACGATGAAAGTTAAAAATTAAAACATCAAAAGTCAAAATGACAATGTAAAGTTCAAAATTAGCAAATGTCAAAAACTATTTTAACATTCAAGAACTTTGTATTTTTAATTGTCATTTTTCACTTTGATTTTTGCATTTTGCATTTATAACGGTTTCTCTCCCATATCAAACGCGTCGGCAGTCGCCCCCGCGGCGATGAAACTCGCTTTTTTCATGATCTCTTCATTCACTATATCACGATTCCTTCCATATTTCAACTTGGAAAGCTCTTTTATCGCTTCGGCCACTTTCGGATTGCCCTTCGACGGCGGATAAGTTTTCAAGTTGAACGGCGGCGCCACCTGGCTCGCGATGAGAAGCTTCACGAAAGCGTTGCGGTTGTCGACATTCATGAGATCATTCGCGTCAAAGATCGGCTCAAATTGTTTTTGCAAAAATTCCGCGTCTTCCGCCCCCACCCGGAACGAGCAAAGCGAGCCCACGTTTCCGAAAACGGCTTTCGAAATTTCTTCTTTGAGCTGGGCGATGAACTGGTGGGCGATGACGAGCGCCAAACGGTATTTGCGGGCTTCGGAAAGAATTTGGGCAATCGAATCGGTCGTGAAGTTTTGAAATTCGTCGATATACAGGAAAAAATCTTTGCGCTCCCCCTCCGGCATATCCACCCGCGAAAGGGCCGAAATCAGGATTTTCCCGACGATTATCATCCCCAAAAGATTGGCGTTGATTTCTCCAATTTTTCCTTTGGACAAATTCACGAGAATGATCCGCCGGTCGTCCATCGCCTGGCGGAAATTGATGGTTGATTTTTCCTGGGCGATGATCGGACGCATCATGTCGTTTGAGATGAACTGGGTGAGCTTTGAGGTGATGTAGGGAACCATATTGGCGAGCGCCGCTTCCCCGCCGGCTTTTTCGGCTTCTTTTTCCCAAAAGTTTTTGACCACCGGATTCGTGCAGTGCGAAAGCTTCATATGGCGGAATTCTTCGTCGGCGAGAACCCGCGGAATTTCCATGAGCGTCGAACCGGACTCGGGATGCTCCATCACGAGAAGAGCGGCGTTTCGCATATACTGTTCGAACATCGGCCCGCCGGTTTGCCGCAAGTCATAGAGCTTGTCAAAAATATTTATCATCTCATTGATGACAAAAGTTTTTTGTTCCGGTTTTCGCTGGTCATATTCGAGCATATTGAGTCCGTAAGGCCGTTCCATATCCGCCGGATCAAAATAGATCACGTCTTCCGCCCGCGTCTTGGGTATGGATTCGATGATATTGTCAACCAAATCTCCGTGCGGATCGATGACACAGACTCCTTCCCCGTTCTCGATATCCTGCTTGACCATTTCCTGAATCATGGTCGATTTTCCGGTTCCGGTTTGCCCGACGATATAGAAATGGCGCCGCCGGTCGTCCTTGCTGTGCCGAACAATTGTTTCCACCCCGCGATAATCGTTGAATCCGAGTTTTATTCCGTCTTTCGAAATATTCGGGGGCGGCGCGGCCGTGCGGGATTTGAGCCAGGCGATTTTCGGCGTTTCGGT
The DNA here is from genome assembly GCA_028716005.1 of Candidatus Moraniibacteriota bacterium. Taxonomy (GTDB): domain Bacteria; phylum Patescibacteriota; class Minisyncoccia; order Moranbacterales; family UBA11712; genus UBA11712. The sequence continues at coordinate 24,321 of JAQUQQ010000008.1, forward strand.
CGAGAGTATCGGAAAATGAAAAATGCTCGCCACTTCTTCGGAAGAGAGAATCACTCCCTGGCTGTCCCGAAAATTCCGGAAAATGAAATCGAAAGCGATATTTTTTTTGCGGATTCTGTCTTCCCTGATCACTTTGAAACGGTTCAGACCCGGATTTTCATATTGGACAAAACCGTTTTCGAGCTCGGCCAGCACTTGCTCGGCCCGCTCCTGGGAAAGAGCCGACGCCACCAGCCGGACATTGACCAAAAAGCCGGGTTTGTTTGATTTTCCTTCTATTTTTTTTATCGCTTCCTGTTCTTCGGGAGTGAGCTGAACCGGGTCTTTGTCGCTTTTCAGAATGTCTTTTTTCTGGCTATCTCCTTTTTTCAAGGCGATTTTGAAAAATCCCCGCAGAAATTCCCGGACGAAATTGTCCTTTTTCACGTCCGAAAGCCTTCTTCCCTGCTGCATCTTGTGAGCCACTTCCCGCCCTTTGCTCCTCCAATCGCCGCGGGCCGGCTTCAAGAGAAGCTGGATGGCCGCTCCTTCTTTTTTTTCATCAAACTTTCCCAATATATTGGTGATGTTGTTGAGAGGATCGGATTCGAGCGATTGATAGGTCCGGATCGGAAAATGGTTTTTTTCGACCAGCTTGAGATAAGACGAGGCCGTGAAACTTCCCGGGGAAAAGATATTGTAGTCTTTCACCCTTTCAATGGACGCTTTGGGGAAAAAGCTGTGAATTTGCCGTTCGACGATGTTCACGAACTTGCGCGGCGCGCCGACAAAAAAAGAAATCTCGTCGTTGTCTGAGGGATTGGCGATTTCAAAAGACACGACCGCGTCCCCGTAAATCAGCCGATGGAAAATTCCCGCTTTTTCTTTGACGTTTCCAAGACTGGCCAGAAGATGCTCCATCACGGAAATGAGCTCTTTGTCGTTTTTGGGAGGCTGCGACTGCTGGCCCGGCTGACTTTGGGCTTTGAGCGGACGTGAAACTTTGACGACATCAATGTCCATGTTGAGAGAGCGGGTAATTTGCCCGCGAAAAGACACAAAGCTTTTGAAAATCATCAAAAAAGCCGATCCAAAACTGACAACGGCCAGGAGAAAAGCGAGAGGATACAGGATTAGGTTGAGGTTGTAGACATCCATGACAAAAAATTTCTAGTTTCTAATCTCAAATTTCTAATCAATGTCCAATGATTCAATGTCCAATTTTTGAAACTTGGGATTTGGAATTTGATTAGATCAATTTGGTCAATTAGAAATTCTAAAGTTCCTTCAAAAGTCCCTTTGCAATAAGTTGTTTCCTCAATTCGTCTTCCAAAAGTCGGTCGTGGATTTCGTCGAGGGTATAGTTATCCGCCTGGCCGGTATTTTTTCCCTTGTCCATATGTTGAGCCACTTTTATCGCGTGTTCCGGCCCCCTGTGGAGCGCCAATTCCATGAGCTTTTCCACTTTTTTTTCGTATTCAGTGATTTGCGAAACCGTCCCCGCGTCGTCGCTCACGCTCGCCCCGGCCGCCGGTTTTTGGGTCTGGATTGTTTTTCTGGCGGTTTCAATTTTCTCGGAAACTTCTTCCGGTTTTGTTTCCGCTCCCGCTTCCGCTTCAATGCCGGGAATTTTTTCAGCCGCTGGAGCTTCCGGCGTTTGGGGAATCTCCGGTTTTTCCGAAATTTTGTTTTCAACATTCGCCGAAGTATTTTCGACGCCCGCGGCGGGTATGTCCCCTTTCAGTTTCTTCGCCAAATCCAAATCCTCCTTTTCAATTGGCTCCTGATATGATTGTTGTGCCATAAGCTTGGTGAGAATGGTTAATTGAAATTGGAAATTAATAATGGAAATCAGATAAAGAAAAATTGTTTGATTTTTTTCGAATTTCCATTTTCTTTTACTATTTTCTATTTTCCAGCAACTAGTTTCCAGCCGCTATTCCCGTATCTTCCTTCAATCTTCTTTTGCTTCATCCTCGTTTCCAAAGCTGGCGATGTCTTCTTTCAGCTCATCCTTCAAGTCGCCGACCACCTTTTTCACGAATTCGTCATAATCGCTAATTTTCTCGCGGAGGAACGCTTCCACTTTGTCGGGTTCCCCTTTTTCTTCGAGCATTTCCATGAGCGCCTGCTGGTCTTCTTTTGCCAGCCTGTCCATCGTCTCCATATAGAGCCGTTTCAAAACCAGCTCCAGAAGATCCACCAAAACTTGGGCTTTTTTCTCCTCGGGAAGGTCTCCAAGTCCCAATTCATCAATAATTGTCTGCTGCATAATTGTGTTTTGCATTGCCATAAATATATTTTGATAAAGTTTATAGCCTATTTTTTATACTCAAAGCTTTGAATAAATTGAAATTGGTTCGCGACATCCTCTCAAGATATTGCTGCATCGTTTCCCGCGCGTTGAGGGGCGGAAATTTCTGGAAAGTTTCTTGCGTAAACGCAATCGCGCCGCCTCTTTCGATCATTTCGTCAGCCGTTGGCGGGATCGGCATGTCGCTCGTTATGCCCGGGCTCAAACGGCCGATGGATTCTTGTATGTCGGAGGCCGGAGTGTCGAGCTGAAAGCCTCCCAGATTTTCAAGCCAGTTGTTCCAGAGCCGCGCGTTGGCGCTGGTGATCCCCGCGACTGCCTGCTCGTTCAAAGCCCGGGCCTCTGCCCCAAGTCGCGCTATTTTTTCCGCGCTCGCGGCCGATGAGGTTCCGGGCCGGCCGCTGGTCGCGTCTTCCCAGCGCGCTTTTGCCCGCGCCTCCATTGCTTCAGCCGCTCTCATTTTCTGGTCAGCGACACTTTCCGCCGCTCTGCCTCCGCCCCGCACGTGGTGTTCCGCCGCCGCAGTCGCTTTTCCCCCGCCGGAAGTCGGTTCATGATGAACGGCTCCGGCTCTCGACTGCGAAGCGTCCCCGACAAACAATTTTCCTTTGTCGTCCAGAGTGACTATATAGCCTTCTTTGACCGAGGACGGCAGTTTTCCCCCGTGGTGGCTCTTATACCATTCCATCGCATTCGCGGTTTTGTTTTCCGCGAGGATTTTTATTTTTTCGGAATCTGACAAATCATTGAAGTTGTCAGCGTTGATCCCCATCCGGCTCAGGAAACCCTGCTTTTTGAGAGAATGGAACAGATTTTTTATTTTTGGATCGTTTGGATCGAGTTTATAATCTTTGGCATGATCTATATACATATCCCGCGTCACCTTCCAGACATTTTCGCCGGATTTGATCCTGTGCGAACCGCCCAAAAACGGTTTTTCTATTTTTTCCGGAGCAATCTCTCCTCCAAATGAATGGGCAATTTTATCCCAGGCATTCCCCACGAATCCCTTCAGATACTGGAAAGTATCAGAAGCTTTCGCATACGGCACTACGTAGTGACTCATAATCGTCCCAAACGTCATAACTCCGGCGCTTATGGCAAAAGCGCCAAGCCTATGCTTTCTGTCTTTCGCGGCAAACGATTGTTCCTCTTGGCCGATTGATTTTCCGCTTTCCATCCCTTCGATAAATTGTATCCATTCTTCTTCAGTTTTGTTCTTCAGGGCCTCGATTTGCCTCAAAACGTCTTGCTGGACTTCATTCTTTTTTGATTCAATGAATCCCGCTTCCATTCTTTTCTTCGCGGCGTAACCGGCTCCCACAGCGCTGAAGCCACGCCATATGGCTGCCGCCGATGCACCGGCCGATCCGACAGCCACAATACCCAAAGCGGGCAAACTGGCCGCAATGAGCGATGTCGCGGCAAAACCAATGGCTGCGGCAGTCGCCACTCCTTTCGCGACTCCTTTTACGGACAATTTCCCGTCCTTCAAAAATTGCCTGGAGACAAAATCTCGATAATTTTTACTGATATTCGCGAAACCCACAAGAGCCTTGCCCGGCCACCATTTTGAATTCTTTGCTCGAAGTTTATCCTCTTCCGCCCTTGATCTGATAGCAATCGCGGACACGTGATATTCGGCTAAAAAAGTTTCAAGCTCCTGTTCGCTTCCCCGGAACGCTTTATATCCGGCTATTTTCAATTTGCGACGCAGATCTTCTCTCTTTTCCAGAAATTCTTTGATCTCTTCATCCTTTGCTTTTCTCTTTGTGAGACCCACGGATTCCAAGGCGCTGGATATAAT
>JAQUQQ010000009.1 GCA_028716005.1 Candidatus Moraniibacteriota bacterium
CCGATAAGCATGGCTTTGTTGAGATCCATGGTAGTAAATTTAAAATTTAAAAATCAAAGTGCAAAATGACAATGTAAAATTCAAAATTAGCAAATGTTAAAGTCGATTTTGGCATTTAACAATTTTTCATTTTGAAATGTCATTTTGATTTTTGATATTTGCATTTTGCATTAACTCGGTGTTTCTTCCAAAATTTCGCTCAATTTTTCGTCGAGTTCAGAAAGAGAGGCTTTGGATTTGTCTTCACTGGACTTCGCTTCCGCTGTCGGTCCCGTTGGTTTTTCAAACTGTTTTGGACGGGCCGGCCGTTCTCTTCTTCCGCTCGGCTTCGTTTCAGTTCTCTCTTCATGTTCAAATTTGATCCCCCCCGAAATGATCGGTTTTCCAATCTCGTCGGCTCTCACAATAATATGGCGCATAACATTGCCATAAAGGCTCAAGCGTTTTCCAATTTCGGGAATATTTTGTCTGTTTTCGTCTTCCAGCGTGAAACGGACAAAACTGAAAAAAGCGTGGGTGTTCCGCTTGATAGGATAGGCCAGCTTTCTTTTTCCGATGTCGGAAAAATCACCGGCCATTTTTCCGCCGAGGCTTTCAAGGATTTCCGTGATATCCTTTTTGATCGAGCCAATTTTGTCTTCGTTCGCGACTGTGGTGAAAAAAAGAAGTTCGTATTCCAATTTAGTAAATAGTAATTTGTAATTTGTAATTGGGATGTTTTTTGTCCGAATTACTAACTACTAATTACAAATAACAAATAATAAATCCGCCTGAGAAAAGCCCTCCTTAGCGGATTTTGTCTCTCTGTCCTGAAGGCGGAGAGACTTTGGACTTTCTGAATTGCCTGCCCGCTTAAATTTTGCGAAGCAAATTTTGGCGGGTGAAATAAGCCTATCACAAGAGCTCTTTTTTGGCAAGGACCACCTCTTCTTCAATGTGCGTCGAATAATCTTTGGCGAAAAAGGTCCGGGCGATATGGAATATTCCGTAAGTTATGAAAAAAGCCGAAAAAACATCGATGGAATAATGCAAGTGTCCCAAAAGGACGGTTGCGCCGAAAAACAAAGTCGCGGCCAGGAATATTTTTCGCAGGCGTTTGTCTTCCCAATATATGAGACTCATGAGAAACGGAAGGCCCGTATGGGAAGAAAAGAAAAGATCGTCCTGGGCGGTGAATCTTTTGTATAATCTGGCCGGATGAAGATAGGAATGGTCCAAGGGGATGGCGAGGTGAGTGAGACTGATGAAAAAAGAACGGATGAGAATGAAAAGAGCGATGCTTTTCAGCATGAACGGCAATCCTTTCGGTTCTCGAATCTGAAGAAGAATCACAAAAAGCCAAAAAATGGCAAAGCCTTGATAAAAAATGAAGTTTACGTTGAAAGTCGGAATGTTATCGAGGATGACATCCGTCACGGGATTGCTGGCCCGGTGAGTCGTATAGATATCGGCGAATCCGTTGATGACGAGACTGGCGGCAAGAAACAAAAATCCCAGAAGGACATTTCTTCGGTATGATTTTTGGGACCAGCAGGATTTATGTTTGCTTAGAGTCTCCATCATGTTTAGAAGTATGCCTTTTCCCCAATGAGTTGGTCAAGCGGCGCGATTTCAAAGCCTTTTGCCCGGATGCCGTCGATGATTTCTGGAAGGGCTTCAATGATATTATTACGCGGATAATCGATTTTTGTGTCCCGTCCATCATGAAGAGCAATGATCGAACCAGGCCTCAAATTGTTCATAATTTTTCTCAAAATTATTTTTTTCCCAGCCCAGGAGAATGGATCGAGAGTGATGATATCCCAAAGAATAACCAAATAACCTTTTGACTCAAGCGCTGCCATCATTTCAGGATATTTGAGCCCCCAAGGCGGACGGAAGAATCTGGGTCTTTTTCCAAGAACAGAAAAAATATTTTCTTCGGATGCAGTCATGTTTTTCAGATAATTCTTTCTGGATTTTAGAAATAGCAGACTTGAATGATCAAGGCTATGATTTCCAACTAGGTGTCCTTCCGCGGTCATCCTTTTCAGAATCCGAGGATATTTTCCCGCATTGTTTCCAAGGACAAAAAAGGTTGCTTTGGCATTTTTTTCTTTCAAAATATCGAGAATCTTTTCCGAGGCGCTTCCATAGGGTCCGTCGTCGAAAGTCAGGGCGACCTTTTTGCTTTTTCGGCTTCCGTGATTGATTACAGCTCCGAAAATATGGATTTTCGGTGAAGCGGTAGCGAGAATCCAAAAAATCAAGAAAACAACGGCAAATACCGCGGAAATCAGTTTGCTGAAAAGAAATAAGAAAAAAATTGCGATGAGACAAGCAAGCAGCAAAATAAAATTATAATTCAAGCGCATTTTTTTTGCCTATCAATTGGTTATAAATTTCGAGCAAACGCGCGGTTTGCTTCTGGACTGAAAAATCAGCCGCTACTTCCAAAGAGGCACGGGAATATTTTTTTTGTATTTCTGGATGGCTGATGATATCCAAAACTTTCTCCGCAAAAATACCCGTATCAAAAGAATCCAACAAATATCCATTTTTTCCGCTTTCAATCAGATTATCAATAATTCTGTTTTTGACTGCCACAATGGGAAGACCGCTGGCCATCGCTTCCAAAATCACGAGTCCCTGGGTTTCGGTGGGTGAAGAAAAAACAAAGGCATCCGCTGCCTGATAATAAAACGGCATTTTTTCGAAAGGAACGGAACCGGCGAAGACAATGTGACCGGATGGTATGTCTTTGCTATACTGCTTCAATTTATTTTCGTGGAAACCGCTCCCGACAATCAAAAATTTTATTTCTTTATATTTAGTAAGCAGTTTGCCGAAAGATTCGATGAGAAACTCCACGTTTTTTTCCGGATCGAGTCGCCCGACAAAGATAAGCACCTTTTCTTGAGGGGTGATGCCAAACTTTTCTCTGATATGACGAGATTCTTTTTCTGATTTTTCATTGAAGCCAAAAAAATGAAGATCAACTCCTGTCGGAAGCACATAAATTGGTTTTCGAACACCTTCTTTTTCAAGAATATTTTTTAATCCTTCCGAGGGCGCGATCACGGCATTGTTTTTGTTGGCGAAAGAAACATAAATGGAGCGAGCCAGCCTCGGCAATATTTTTTTGCTTTTGAAATAGGCCGTTGCTTCTTCAGATATTCTCGTGTGATGAGTATAAACCAAAGGAATTTTTTGCTTTCGGGCTACGTATCTTGCAAGAAGGCCGAGGTTAAACGGCGTATGGGCGTGAACAATATCAAGTTTGATATTTACTATTTTCCTCAAGGAGCTATTTTTCATAGTCGGAAGGCCAATCCGAATTTCCGGATTTTTCAAGAAAGGAAGTGAACGCAGACGGAAAACGCGCGGATTTGCGTCTTTGTATCCGGGGATATATGGAGTGAAAATATAGACCTCGTGGCCTTCTTTTTCAAGCTCTTTCCGGAAAGATTCAATGGAAACATTCACCCCATGTATAGTCGGAAGATATGTGTCGGAAAAAAATCCCATTTTCATAATCTGGCAGTTCTGGCTAAGTATAAACGTAAATATAGTATAGCAAGTTATTTTGAAAATTTGAAAGAAAGAAAAAGACCGCATCCCGGGGGATACGGCCAGCGAAAGGAGCCATGATTATTTGCCCAATAGCATTTGCCAATACTTCCGAACCGTTCCCCGCTTCAAGTAAGCAAGCAGAACAGCGGTCGGAATAGCGATAGGCATGATTCGAACGGCTTCCAGCCCGTAGATTTTGTAGAAACATACAGACAGAAACCAGGCGATGAATCCGATGCTGTAGTAGTATGTTCCTGCGTAACAAATTTGCCAGGTGCGGCGAGTCTCCGAACAAGTAACTGTCACCACGGCCATAAACGCAAATACGCTTGCCATGATCAGGCCGGTGGGCCAAGAGATGATTCCCGTCCAGACGACAGCCACGAACGCGCCAGCGGCCAATCCCGTATCGCCAATGTCGTCGTAAAGCTGACCGTTCTGACTCGCGCAGCACAGAATGCGGGCCAAAAGACCATCGGTAAGATCGGCTGCGAGGCCGATTAGAAAAAAAATCAATGCCCAGCCCCAATGATTCCGGATGGCTGCGTAGGCTGTCGCCGCTCCCAAAGGGAGACGCGACAAGGACAGCAGATTCGGTATCCATTTGGAAAAGGTGCTCATCGCAACCTCCTTTTCTCGTATTTTTTTGCGATTTGTTATTATACTCCTAAAAACTCATTTTGTCAATAGTCGTGAGATAGCCAAAAATTGGCTAATTTAAAGGGAAAAAGCTATGAAAGCAAAGATGACCAATCCATATACGAAAGAGAATATTTCCGAAAAATATGATTCTTTTCTGAACTATCCGTTTATCAAAACCATCAGACGGCAGGAAAAGAAGGCTCTCGAAAAATTTTTCGACCGGCATCTTTTGAAAAAAGACCATGTTTTCGAGGTGGGGGCGGGAACCGGATTTTATTCTCTCGATATCGCGTCGCGGGTCAGTTCTTTGGTAGCGCTTGAGCCGTCTGAAGGCATGTCGGATTTTCTCAAAGACAAAATAGAGAGACAAAATATCAATAATATAAAAATTGTCAATCAGGATTTTTTTGATTTTTCATCGGCGGAAAAATTCGACCATGTCATTGCCGTTGGTGTTCTTGACTACATTTCTGACTGGCAAAAATTTCTTGAGCGTTGCCTGGGTCTCTCCAAAAAAACTCTCATTTTCACCGCTCCGCAAAAAGGAATTCTGGGCCAGATATACAAAATAGCTTCAAGATTTGAAAAAATTCAGATATTCCTTTACAATAAAAGTCAGCTGGAAGATTGTCTCAAAGATTATGAATTTGAGATTGTGGACGTTGGTTTGAAGACTTTTCTGACAAATGGTCTAACGCTGGTGGCATGTGTCGAAATAAACTAAAAGAATATTTATGTTCAACGAAGAAAAAGTAAAAAAGGATCTGAAAAAGATGGCGGAGGTCTACGCAGAAGCCATCAAAGAGATGGACGCGGTTTTGGCGCGTCAAAAAGAAATCGCCGAAAAGATTTATAAAATAAAGCAAGAAAAATCCAATACTTAATTCAAAACCATGAAAAATACAATCGAAACAAGGCCCGAAACCAAAGAAATAAAAATCGATCCAGACAAGCAAGTGGAAATATTTCTTGATCACCTAAAGAGATTTAGAGGGGTTTGCAAGGAGATAAATATTGATCCGGAACAGCAAATCAAGATATTTCTCGCGAAATTGAAGGAGTATAATCTTGCTGAACCAGGGCTGAGGACCGAGGCTGAACAGCTCGATTCAAAACCAAAACAAGAAATATTGTCTGTGCTGTTGGAAGATGAAGCCAAAGTTCAAAAAACGCGGGAAAAGGTCTTTGGAACTATGACAGCGCAGCTTGCATAGTCAAATCTTAAACTCGATCACATCACCATCTTTCACTACGTAGTCTTTTCCTTCGGTGCGGAGGGTTCCCAGCTCGCGAGCTTTGCTCCAAGAGCCGGCCTCGAGAAGTGACTGCCAATTGATGATATCCGCGCGGATAAATTTTTCTTCGAAGTCAGAATGAATGGCTCGGCCAGCCTCGGGGGCAGTCGAGTCTTTTTTTGTGGTCCAGGCGCGAGTTTCGTCGGGGCCCGTGGTGAGGAAAGTGATCAAATTCAAAACTTCGTATGATTTCAGAATCAGTTCATCGAGTTTTGTTTTCATTCCAAGTTCCGCTGCTTCTTCCGCGGACATTTGCGAGAGTTCTTCCTCTATTTTTATATCCAAAAGAACTACCGGATATTTTTTTTCCAGGTTTTTCACGAGTTCAGACTCCTTGGTTTTTTCGAAGTCGTTCGTATTGAGAACGTAAAGAATTGGTTTTGAGGTAAGCAGCTGCATATCTTTAACAAATGTCATATCTTCAGCAGACAACTCCAGGTCTCTGGCCAGTTTTCCTTCATCAAGAATAACTTTCATTTTCTTGGCTACTTTCAGTGCGGCGATTGCTTCTTTGTTTTGTCCGCGAGCTTCTTTTTCGAGTTTCACAATTCTTTTTTGGATGGTTTCGAGATCAGCGAGGATCAGCTCGGTGTTTATGACTTCGATATCATTTTGCGGGTCAATTTTTTCGTGGACGTGAGTGATGTTTTTGTCCTCGAACACCCTCACGACTTGCGCAATGGCATCAACCTCTCGAATATGCGCCAAAAATTTGTTTCCCAGCCCTTCGCCTTCGGCGGCGCCTTTGACGAGCCCGGCAATGTCGACAAACTCAATAACCGTCGGGACAATTTTGGCCGACTTGGACATTTCTGCCAATTTTTCCAATCGCTCGTCCGGCACTTTCACGATTCCGACATTCGGCTCGATGGTGCAGAAAGGATAATTGGCGATATCCACTTGATTTTTGGTGAGGGCTTTGAAGAGAGTCGATTTCCCAACATTCGGCAGCCCCACAATTCCAATCCGAAAACTCATAATGATATTTAATAAATTTCTTATTTACTCTAATTTATATCAGACAAGTTGGCAACCTAGAAACCGGCTTCAAGGAATTTCAGCAGGTGATTAAAACTTTGAATATCGCCTCATCTTTGACGCCTCGCTCCAAAAACGCCAGCAGGAACTGCTGGAAAACATCACAAAACTTGAAAAATAAATCAAAATTTCAAAAGTTGGTGAATGAAATAGCCAGTTCATAATAATTATATAACTGGTGTTTTTTATTTGACAGCCAGCCTGAAACTGAACCTATTTAGGATTTTTGTCCGTTTTGCTAAAGAAGTGAAACGATTGATGGCAAAAAATATATTCTGCTTCAGGAAAATACGGACGAAATCGGACGAATGCTTGGCGGCTGGATAAGGTCTATCCGACTTTAGCTAAAACAAAAGACATCTTTTTGAGATGCCCTTTGCCGTGAGGAGAGACTTCGGAGAAGCCCTGAAGCCGAACCAAACTGCTTGTTCACAACACTTGCCCAGTCGGCGAAGAAGTGGAGCTCGCCGTCGTTCCAGTTGAAGTTAGGAGCGTTGACGAACTGACCATCGGCATCAGGAAATTTACTTCTGCCCGTCCACAATCACTGAAAGTTGAGATTTACCGCCCGAAAAAAATCAAGCCTATATTCTCTCTTTCCTGAATTTTATTTGGAAGCAGGCCGCTAACTAGCTGGTATCTCCATGAGACAGAAGCAAGCAGTATCCCCTCAAGATAACGCGCTTCTGCAAGCCGTAGCCGACAGAACTCTGTTTATATTTCTTGAAGAAAAAGAAGGTGACAGCAACCCGTGGACGGCCGTGCATTAGCCCACAAATTGAAGGATATCAAAATATCTTTTTAAGGCAAATGAAAAGGGGTTGTCCGTAAAGTGGATAACCCCTGTTTTTTTGAATTGACCGCCTTCGGTGGAAGCTTCAAGTGCTAAAGAGAGATAAGCATTAAAGCGTTCAAGGTTCAGCCCTGCGGAGCAAGACCCGACGCCGAACCAAACTGCCAGTGCACAACGTGCGCCCAGCCGGCGTAGAAGCGAAGCTTGCCGTTGCTCCAGTCGAAGTGAGGAGCGCTGACGAACTGACCATCAGCGTCAGGCGCAAACTCGTCGCCCGCGCAGTCAACGTGAAGCTGCTCCCATTCCTGCTCCCGTTCGGGATGAGTCAGGAGCATACAGCCGACGGCGAAAGCCCCCAGACCGAACTCGTTGTCGTCAAAGGTTTCACGGGCGCGGCGGAAAGACTTGCCACGATGACGCAGTCCGAATTGGGCGGGGATGACGAGGATGTCGCCTTCCTGCTGTTCGCAGAACTTGGCGAACATACGCTCGGTTCTTTCCGACTGGCGGAGATGCTTCTCGTCGAGTTTGCCCTCCAGCCAATCTTCGAGCGTCCCGCCCTTGGCGATGAGAGCAAGCATCTTTTCCACCGCTTTGCCGTAGGTCTTGGAGACCGCCTGCCACCTCGGAATGGCGAAATAGCTTTCCGCTCCTTCGGGGAGTTCGGGCAGGTTTTTGGCATAAGCCAACGCCTTCGTGCCGTCCAGACCAAAAAGCTTGGAAAGCATCGCAATCTGTTCGGTGATGGGCTTTACGGCGTAGCTTTTCGGGTAGGTGTAGCTGGATTCCGACTGTTCGTCGGCATACTGGTTGCGCAGAAACTTGTTGCCCGCGTCAACCATCGCCTTGGCGGCTGCAGGATTACCCCTGACAATTCTGAAAAGCTCTTCGGTTGCCCCAGCAACTTCGAGTGCTTCAATGGTTGCAACCGTCTGGTAGCCCGACATAATTGATAAAACCTTCATTTTCCGGCTAGTATCCATATACCTGCCTCCCTTTCTTCCTTTGCCCTAGTCTTTTTGACCCTAGGCGAATTGTTCCGATTCCTTCGGACAGCACTTGTCCCACAATGAGACGAGCGTTTTGAGAGTCAGAAAACGCCCAAAATGCCCGTCCCATTACAAAAATGGAATATAAAGAACCAACAGGGCATATTATCACGTTTTGAAGGCGTTGTCAAGGTCAGCTTTTTTCTTTTTGGTCGTCGGTCTTGGGACCGCGATCTTTTTAGCTATACACCTTGCAAAGGCAAGCGCGGTCGTCGAATCAAGAAAATTCCGCATTTTTTGGTGGGTTGACATCTTTATTGAATACGTTATTATAAGAAAGTAAAACGTATGATGTCATCATAAACATCCATATTTATGATGCTAATGCAATATTATGAACCGTAAAAGACTGACAATCACGCTTGATAACCAGCTGCTTCAAAAAATTGACCGGCGGGTCGACGGGCACAAAATCAGGAACCGCTCTCACGCCATCGAGGCGTTTCTCGCCGAAAAGCTTCAAAGCAAGATTCTCAAGAAAGCGATCATTTTAGGCGGGGGGAAGGGCATTGAATTTCAGGGGAAAATCATTTCCAAGCTTCTTTTGCCAGTCGGCGGGAAAACCTTGATTGAAAAAAACATCGAGATTCTCAAAGAGCACGGCATCACGGAACTTTTGCTATCGCTCGGCGGGCTGGGTGAACAAATCCGGGAGAAACTGGGGGACGGGTCGAAATATGGAATCAGGATCCTTTATTTTGAACGCGACCGGGGAACAGCCGGAATTTTGCGTCAGGCCAAAAGCACGCTCGACGAGACTTTCCTTATGATGAACGGGGACATATATTTGGAGAACATTGATCTTCTGGACATGTATGATTTCCACAAAGATCATAAAGCAAAGGCTACCATTCTCCTGACCACAGTTGACGACCCTTCGCTTTTCGGCTCTGTCCTTTTGAAAGGCGATATGATCACGAAGTTCTCCGAAAAACCTCAAGCCAAATCGGCCTATTCCCATCTTATAAACGGAGGTCTATATCTTTTTGAACCGGAAGTGTGCTCGATTGTGACTCCGGAAACTGTCTCCTTGGAGGGCAATGTTTTTCCAAAGTTAGTCAATGAGAAAAAATTATACGGATATTTTTTGGATACAAAATGGCTCCATCTGCATGACGCGAAAAAATACGAAGAATACATAAAAAATAACAGCAAAAAACAAAAATGAAATGTGTTATCATGGCGGGGGGCAAGGGCACACGGCTTTGGCCGATCAGCCGCCGCGTAAAACCGAAACAGTTTCAAAAGCTTTTTTCTGAAAAGACTATGCTTCAGGAAACCTTTTTGCGACTCAGAAAAAAATTTGGCGTGAAAGACATTTATGTCTCCACAAATGAGGAATATACGAGTGAGGTTGAGAAAGAAATTCTGGAGCTTCCGAAAGAAAATATTATCGGCGAACCTCTTTCGCGGGGTTCTGCCGCGAGTATAGCGCTTACGGCGGCTATTCTTGCCGCGCGCGACGGGGACGAAGCGGTGGCTTTTTTCCCGGCGGATCACATGATCAAAAATCCGGATGTTCTCATTGAGGCGCTCGGCGCTGCCGACAATTTTTTGGAAAAAAATCCAATGAGTATTGTCACTTTCGGGATAAAACCAATTTCACCGGAAACGGGTTTTGGGTATATTGAAAAAGGAAAAATACTTGGGAAGGACAACGGTTATGAAATATTCAAGGCAGAAAGGTTTGTTGAAAAACCTGACATGATGACGGCGCAAAAATATCTTGAATCAGGAAACTTTTTTTGGAGCAGCGGGATGTATGTCATGAAAATGGGATCAGTGATAGAAAAATTCAAAAAATATATTCCCGATACGCACAACCGCTTGCTACGCATAAAAAAGGCTGTCAACACTGAAAAATACGAAGAGGTTCTGGCGCGGGAATATCCGGAGATGGACAAGATCGACTTTGCTTTCAGTATTGTGGAAAATGACGACAAAGTCGTGCTTATGCCCCTTGCTCTCGAATGGAGCGACGTGGGATCCTGGGCTTCGCTGAAAGACACGCTTTCCGATGGCCGGAAGGGTCACTATGTAAAAGGAGAACACATCGATTTCGAAAGTGAAAACCTCCTCGTATACGGCGGAAAAAAATTGATCACGACCATCGGGGTGAAAGATCTGATCATCATTGACAGTGAGGATGCGATTCTTATTTGTGACCGGAACAAAGCCCGCCTGGTTTCGGAGGTAGTGAAAAAACTCGAGGAGTCGGGAAAAGTGACTCTGCTTTGAAATAATTTTTTAAAAATCAAAAAATGCAAAAAGAAAATCTGCCAAGCGAAATCACGTTCCGCGACGAATTTTTCGAAAAAGCGGATAACAGCGATTTGAAATTTCTGCACATGATTGTGATTGCCAGCAAGCCTGACATCATCAAGCAAGCTCCACTCATCATGGAGCTGAAAAAGCGAAAAGAACATTTTGCGGTGGCGCACACCGGCCAGCACTATGACTGGAACTATTCCGGCGGCCTTGAAGAGGAATTTGGAATAATCCCCGACTTCAATTTGAACATCAAAGGGACAACTTATCAAAAAACGGCGCAAATTATCGAGCGACTCGGGGCAGTGATTGAGTATATCCAAAAAAGAGGCAAGATTGTCGTGCCGTATGTTCATGGCGACACTTCGACCTGTATGGCAGCGTCGAACGCCGCATACGCCAACGCGGCGGCTTGCGTTCATGTCGAAGCGGGTCTCCGAACGATGACTCCCAAAAAAGAAATTTTTGATGCGTTGGCTTCCAATTTCAATTTTGAAGCCTATTACCAGGCGCTTCAGGAGGAAAAAAATTGGGAACGCGGTTCAATCGAGCCTTATCCGGAACAATTCAATACCCGAGCCGCCGGGCCGGCGATTGGTTTTCATGCCGCCCCGACCAAACTGAACCGTAAACATCTCAAAGCGGAGGGATATTACACGGACCGCGTTTTTGTGACGGGAAATTCGGTCGTGGACGCGACAAAATTTGCCATGGACCGCGCGGGAGATTCGAAAATTTTCGAAAAATACCCGATTCTCAAAGACGGCTTCATCCGTTTTTGCGTCCACCGCCGGGAAAACCTCAACTCGAGGCACCGTTTCCTTTCCATTTTCGAGGCGATGGAAGAATTGATCAAGGCGGGAAAGAATATTCTTCTCATATCGCTGAATGGCACGGAACAGGCCATTGATTTTTACGGTCTGAGGGGAAGAATAAAAGAACTGACGGAAAAGTATCCCAATTTCATCTATTCGCTTGTCTGGCCTTTTTATACCGATGTGATCGCGGCGATGGAAAAAGCGACAGTATGCGCCACAGATTCCGGGAGCATGCAGGAAGAAATGAATTATATGGGCATTCCCTGCGTGACTTTGCGTTTCAATTCCGACCGGCCCGAGTCGGCCATGTGCGGCGGAAACTTGATCGCGCCTCCGATAAACAAGGATGTCGTGCTCTCCGTCGTGAGAGCCGCTGAGCAGAACGCAGACAAGCTGAAGCAGGCGCCGAAAATATACGGGAAAAACCCCTCCCGCAAAATCATAAAAGGCGTCATCGATATTCTTGAGAAAGAAGGAAAACTGTTCCGCTGGGAACATGAAAGATTGGGCTATGATAAATTGCCCTCTTGGCAAAAAGGGGAAATGAAATGGTAAAAAATAAATTTTTCTAAAATAATTTTTCAATATTATGAACGAAAAAATTTTCAAAGTCTATGATATCCGGGGGGTTTATCCCGACGAAATCAACGAAGACGCGGCGTATTTGATCGGAAAAGCGTTTGTCGACTTTTTGGGATGCAATTCAGTCGTAGTCGGAAGAGATATGAGAAAATCTTCACCCAGTCTTTTTGAGGCGCTGGCCAGGGGAATCACGGAGCAGGGAGCGAATGTGATTGATATCGGAATGGTCACGACCCCGATGCTTAGTTTCGCGGTCATGAATTGGAACGCGGAAACGGGAATCATGATCAGCGCTTCACATAATCCGTCGCAGTATAACGCTTTCAAGCTGATAAAAAACGAGGGAAAAGTCGCTCAGCAAATATTTGACGGCGGGGGGATCGAAGACATCAAGGAGCGGTGCCTGCGAAACAATTTTTCCGCTTCCGAAAAAAAAGGCTCGATTACCCAAAAAGATATCAAGGCGGAATACAGGGCGCGTTTGGAATCGATTGCGGACGGAATCAAGGGTCTCAAGGTTGTTTGCGATTACGGCAACGGTGTCGGATCAATTTCCGCGAAGCCCGTCTTTGATTCGCTTCCGGTCGAGGTTGTGCATATGTATGCCGAACCGAATGGCGATTTCCCCAATCATGAACCAAACCCTCACGAGGTTGAAAATCTGAAGGATCTCCAGAAAAAGGTCGTTGAAGAACAAGCCGATCTGGGAATTTTTTTTGACGGGGACGCCGATCGGAGCCAATTGGTCAATGAAAAAGGGGAAATAATTTTTCCGGATGTCGCTTTGGGCGTCTTGGCGGTCGACGCGCTGGGTGAAAAGAAAAAAGGGAAAGTATTTCATGATCTTCGATTCACGAAATCCGTCTCGGAACAAATCGCCGAAAATGGCGGAGAGGCCGTGATGATGCGGGTTGGGAATCCTTTTTATAAAGAAGCGCTGAAAGATGACGATGGCCTGATCGCCGGAGAATTTTCGGGACATATAATGTTCCGCGAGTTTTTCGGCATTGATGACGGCTTGTATTCCGCGCTCAAGTTCCTGGGCATAATGTGCAAGCAGAGAAAAAAAGCCAGCGAGCTGGCGAGCCCTTTTCAAAAATATTTTCAAACGGAAGAAATCAACATGAAAGTGACTGACGCCGACGCGACCATTGAAAAAATAAGAGAAAAATATTCCGACGGAAAATTGATCACGATTGACGGCATCCTCATTGACTATGGTGATTGGTGGCTCTCGCTTCGGAAATCAAATACTGAACCGCTGGTTCGGCTGCGGATGGAAGCGAAAGAAAAAAAACTGCTGGAAGAGAAAAGGACCGAAGTTTTGGGAATTATAAGAGGATGAAAATTTTTGGAGAGCATTTTTAGCAATATAAAAATCCTAAGATCCAATCTTGTCTTAGGATTTTTTCGAATTGCAAGAATAAATTTCTACAACAGCCCGACTTTTTCCCGGACTTTCTCCATTTTCTCCCCGGCCATTTTTTTGGCTTTGGATTTGCCTTCTTCCAATATTCTCAAAACTTCCCGGTCTTCGATTTCATTGTATTTTTCCTGAAACGGTTCCAAAAATCCGACCACCACTTCGGCGAGGTCTTTTTTGAACTCGGCATATCCTTTCCCGTGGTAGGATTCAACAATCTCTTTCGGTTTGGCGTTGTCGAGAAGGGCATAAATATTGATGAGATTCTTGATGGCTGGCTTGTCGGCGGAATATCTGATTTCTTTTCCGCTGTCGGTGACGGCTTTTTTGATTTTTTCGCGGATTTTTTCCGGCGTGTCAGTGAGGGAAATATAATTGTATTCGGAAGCAGCGGATTTTGACATTTTTTTCTTCGGGTCGTCGAGTCCCATGATGCGCATACCCTCTTTCACGACGAACGGTTCGGGAACGACAAAGGTCTCTCCGAACAGGCTGTTGAACCGGCGGGCGAGAGTGCGGGCAATCTCCACGTGCTGGAGCTGGTCTTCGCCGACCGGAACGAGATTGGCGTCATAAAGAAGAATGTCAGCGGCCATGAGCACCGGATAGTTGAAAAGACCGGCGTTGAGATTCTGTCTGAAGGCTTTGGACTTGTCTTTGAATTGAGTCATCCGCTCGAGCTCGGGAATTTTGGTGATCGTGTTCAGTATCCAAGCCAGTTCCGCGTGCTCGGGCACGTGCGACTGGACGAAAATCAGCGATTTCTCCGGGTCAATGCCGGCAGCGAGATAGGTTTTCGCCACTTCCAACGTTTTTTGGCGGAGTTCCTCTGGTTTTTGGGGAACCGTGATGGCGTGGAGATCAACCACGCAAAAAATTGGGTCATACTTTTCTTGGAGAGCAACCCAGTTTTTGATGGCGCCGAGATAATTTCCCAAATGGAGCACGCCTGAAGGCTGAATGCCGGAAAAAATACGTTTTTGCATAAGCTTGAAAAATGTTAGCGTCTGGGGTTATAATACAATTGTCTGAATCAATAGTATCCGCAAATTCATAATTAGTAAAGTCCGCAAGTTCTGATAAATTATTTATAATCATATTATGAAAATCGACTTCAAAAACGTTCCGAAGCATTATGCTTCCCGCCCGCATGAAAAAATGAAAGAAGTTCTCATGGATCCCGAGGGAGTCGGACCGGCCGTTCACTATTATATGATTCGAGGAGGGACCGAGCAAAAAAACGTGACTGTTTGGGAACCGGGAACTGTCTCCGGAGAATACATAAAAACTTATGGCCACTATCATGTTGGCAAATTGAGCGAGACCTACTGGATTGTTTTTGGCCAAGGCGTGGCTTTGCTTCAAAAATTGGCCGAGGATGAAAACGGAGAAATGATCAGCGACACCGTGGAAGAGCTCAGAGCTATTCCGGTCAAAGCCGGCCAGGAAGTGTTCATGCCGGAAAAATTCGGCCACCTGCTAGTCAACACCGGAGAAACATATTTTGTCACTCTTGACGACAGCCCCGTTGATTTCGAAGACCGCGACCCGTCCAGCTTCCCGGGGCATGCCGACTATACGCTGGTCCAGAAAATGAGGGGATTCGCCTATTATGTTGTTGAGCGTGATGGTCAGGTCGCCTTGAAAAAAAATCCTTTATATAAATCAATAAAAAAAGAAGAGCTGAACGGCTTGCCGGTGGTAGAATAATTTAGAATTTTCGAGAATATGTCCGAGAACAACGATCTGAGAATGGATGAGAGCCCTTGGGGGAAATTTGAAATATTTGCCGCGGCCAAAAATTGAAGCAAGAACCGGTGACTATCTCGGCGAGGACGATTTTATCCGCTATGAGGATATTTGCGGTCAGCCGCAAAACATGGAAAAGCTTCCAAAGAAAAGTTCGCCAAAAAATGTTTCTTGACCGTCCCATTTTTATTTGCTAATCTCTCTCAAGTCTTATGCTCCGTCTGATAATCCATATTCTCTCAAACGCGCTTGGCATCTGGGCGGCGGCGCGGCTGGTGCCGGGAATATTTTTTGACGGCGATTGGAGATGGCTCATTCTGGCCGGGGCCGTCCTGGGATTCATCAATTTTTTCTTGAAGCCTATTGTGAAAATAATTTCTCTTCCGCTCATCTGGATAACTCTTGGGCTCTTCACAATAGTCATCAATGTTTTGATGCTCAACCTCGCGGCCAAAATTGTCGGTGCGCTCATCATCGAAACCTGGACAGCCGCTTTTTGGGCAGTGATCGTGATAAGCATAATAAACTACGTCATTTCCTCTTTTCTGCCGGAGGAAAACTGAAATTCTCGCTTATTTATAAATATTCAAATAACGTAAGCGCTTTGTTGCGTATAACAAACGTGAACCATTATCTAGCATGGAAAAAGGACTAATCATCGGCCAAATCATTGTTTCTGTTTTTCTCACGGTTTCCATTTTGCTCCAAAACCGCGGCGCGGGGCTGGGCTCCACTTTTGGCGGAGATTTCGGGGGATACTACACGAAAAGAGGCTTTGAAAAATTCCTTTACTGGGCATCGGTTGTCCTTGGAGCTCTGTTTATCGGAATTTCGGCGACAATTTTTTATTTAACTTCGCGGGGGATTTAGCAGGTCTTCCCGATATTGAAGGTCAGGGAAACCCTAACATTCAATGTTGGGCCAAGAATCAATGAATACCTGGCAAAAAATCTTTCGAACATTTTCCAACCGGGAAAGGCTCACGGTCAATGTTCTCATTCTGGTCGTCATTGCCTCGCTGGTTGGGACGGTTTTGGGGTTCTATTTTCACTTCACGAAAAAAGTTCCCATTCCAGGCGGAGAATATATAGAAGGGATTGTCGGTCAGCCTCTTTATATCAATCCGGTTCTGGCCGGAAGCAATGACGCGGACTCTGATCTGGCGGCGCTTGTTTATTCCGGGCTGTTCAAATATGATGCCGACGGAAACCTGGTTCCCGACCTCGCGGAAAGCTACGAGGTTTCGGACGACAAGTTGACCTACACGATCCATCTCAAAAAAGACGTGAAATGGCACGACGGGGAACCTTTCACGGCGGACGACGTTCTTTTCACGGTCCAAGTTATTCAGGATCCGGCATACAAGAGCCCTCTCCGCCAAAGCTGGCAGGGAGTCGGAGCGGAAGTGGCCGATGAAAACACAGTTCGCTTTATACTCCAGACGCCCTACGCTTTTTTTCTCAATAATTTGACAGTTGGAATCCTTCCGAGACACATCTGGGAATCGGTGGTTCCGGGGAATTTTCCTCTCGCGGAGTATAATCTGCATCCGGTGGGAACCGGTCCCTACAAATTTTCTGATTTTGAAAAAGACGGCGACGGGAACATTCTTTCCTGCGCTCTGGAGGCAAATGAAAACTATTACAGCCAAAAACCCTACATATCAAATTTGCAATTTTCTTTCTATTTTGACGAAGGCTCCCTGCTCCAAGCCTATAACGACAAACAAGTCTTTGGAATGAGCTATATTTCTCCGGCGAGTCTCGCTGACGTGAAAAGCAAAAGGAGCAGCAACATTCTTTCCATCAATATTCCGCGCTACTTTGCCGTTTTTTTCAATCAGCAGAAAAGCAAAGTCTTGGCCGACAAGGAAGTGAGAAAAGCGCTTTCCCTCGCGGTCGACCGTCAGGCAATCATCCGCCAGGTTCTTTCCGGGGAAGGCAAAGAAATATTTTCGCCGATTTCTCCGGGAACTTTTGGCTATACCGACGATGTGAAAAAATTTGAATTTGACGTCGGAAAAGCCAATGAGACTTTGGACAACGACGGCTGGAAAAAAGGCGACGATGGTTTCCGGAAAAAAGACAATCTTCCGCTTGAATTCGGCCTGGTCACGACTGACTGGCCGGATCTCTCCGAAACAGCCGATATGCTCAAGCAGCAATGGGAAGCTGTCGGGGCGAAAGTGAATGTTGAGTCTCTTCCCGTGGCGGATATCCAGCAGAACTATATCCGGCCCCGCGAATATGACGCTCTTCTTTTTGGGCAGGTTTTGGGCGTTGACCCGGACCCATACGCTTTTTGGCATTCGTCGCAGACAAGAGATCCGGGACTGAATTTGGCGCTCTATTCCAACCAGAACGTCGACAAGGTTCTGGAAAAAATTCGGCAGGAAACGGATAATGGAAAACGGGCGGACCTTCTCAAAGAATTCCAAAAAACAATCACCGATGATGTTCCGGCGCTCTTTCTCTATAGCCCGAATTATCTTTATGTCGTCAACAAAAAAGTTGAAGGCATAAGCATTCATTCAATGGTGACTCCCGACAAAAGATTTTCCGATGTTGAGAATTGGTATGTGAAGACGAAACGGGTGAAAAAATAGAAAAGTTGACAAAATATTGTATTGGGTATATAATAAAATACTAGAGTATCTTCTTCGTATTTTCCTTTATTTAAGCCTTTTTTATTTCAGCAAGTCGAATTTCGGCCTGATTTCTTTGTTATAAAATACTTTTTTGTATTTCTTTTTCTTTGGGAAAATATCACCCATTTGAAATGCCTTGGCGGCGCCCGCCTGCATCGCTTTGCGAAACAACGCGGGCAGGGAATTGGCAGACCCCGCAATATTTCGCTTCGCTCAACAAGCGGGGCAGGCGCACAAGTTTATAAAAATTAGGCCGAAGTGGTGGAATTGGCAGACACGCAGCGTTCAGGTCGCTGTGGGCGCAAGCCCGTGAGAGTTCAAATCTCTCCTTCGGCACAAATTTAATCAATCTTTAATTAACTTGTTTTTAGCTGGTTATAAAATGTTAACTACCAGCTACTAACTACAAACTGCAAAAATGATTGCAACAAGAATGCGTCCCGATATGTCCGGTGCCAGACGCCGGGGAAATCGCGGGACAGTCAGAAATAATTTGAGAGTCATCCCCCTTGGGGGACTCGAAGAAGTCGGCCGCAACATGACTGTCTTTGAATATGGAAAAGACATTGTCATCGTCGATATGGGGCTCCAATTTCCGGAAGAGGATATGCCGGGAATCGACTACATCATTCCGAACGCGGATTATCTCCGCGGAAAAGAAAAAAATATCCGTGGAGTGATCATCACCCACGGCCACTATGACCACATCGGGGCTATTCCGCATCTCATTCCGAAACTCGGGAATCCTCCGGTCTACGCGACGGAGCTCACTCGCGGGATAATCATGAAACGGCAGGAAGAATACAAAAACCCGATCACCATCAAAACCATCAAGAAAATCGACCGTCTGAAACTCGGAATTTTTGACATCGAATTTTTTCACGTCAACCATACTATTCCCGACGGAGTGGGAATCTCAATCGGAACTCCCGTGGGAACGGTGATTGTGACGGGAGATTTCAAATTCGACCATAGTCCGATCGGAGACGCGCCGGCCGACATTGCCAAAATTGCCCGCATCGGTTCGGAAGGAGTCCTCGCGCTTCTCTCGGATTCGACCGACAGCCAAACGCCGGGATACTCCATTTCGGAATCAACCATCAAAAAGAATCTCGATGAGGTTCTGGAACATACCAGCGGAAGAATAATCGTGGCGACGTTTTCTTCGCTTATCAGCCGCATCCAACAGCTTATCCAGCTTTCCGAAAAATACGGACGGAAAGTCGCCATTGACGGATATTCCATGAAGACAAACGTGGAAATCGCGAGAGCGCTGGGATATCTCGAGGTTCGAAAAAACACAATGATTCCGATCAACGAAGTGAACGATCATCCCGACAACAAAGTGACAATCATTTGCACCGGCGCCCAAGGCGAAGACAAAGCGGTTCTGATGCGGATCGTCAACAATGAACACCGTTTCGTGAAAATCCACAAAAATGACACCATAGTCTTTTCATCCTCGGTTGTTCCGGGAAATGAGCGGACGGTTCAGGGCCTCAAGGACGGGCTTTATCGCCGGGGCGCGAGAGTGATCCACAACGATATGCTTGATGTCCACGCCGGAGGACACGCCCGCCAGGAAGATCTCAAAATGATGATCAATCTTATGCGTCCGAAATATCTTGTTCCGATTCACGGGCACTACTACATGCGCCGGCTTCACGGGGAACTGGCGGAACAGGTCGGGATGAGCCTTGAAAATGTTTTCATCGGTTCGAACGGCCAGGTGATTGAATTCGACTATCGCGGGAACGGAAAACTGATGGATGAAAAAGCGCCTTCGAGCTATGTTATGGTGGACGGGCTTGGGGTTGGCGACATCGGCCAGGTTGTTCTTCGCGACCGGCAAGTTCTCGCAAAAGACGGAATGTTCACGATTGTGACCATTATTGATTCGAAAACCAAGCGGGTTATCGGCGAGCCGCAGGTGACGAGCCGCGGGTTTATCTATGTCAAAGAAAATTTCGATCTCGTGAACGCGACCAAGAAAAAAGTGAAAGACGTGGTTCACAACGCGACCTCGAAAGACGAAAAAGTGAATTGGGCCTTTGTCAAAGACAATATCCGTGATACGGTGGGTCAATTCCTCTATACCAAAACCCAGCGCCGCCCGATGATTCTGCCGGTGGTGATTGAAGTGTAGGCCGCGAAACGCATAACGTGGAACTTTGAACGAAAACTCAGATTTATTGAGTAAAGCCCCGCTTAACCGCGGGGCTTTACTTTTTATTCAAACTGCTATACAATAAACGCTTAGTCCAGCCCCAGTTGCGAAATTATAAATAGGCGCTCCCTGATTAAAGTTTTGCGCTTATATCTTCTTTGTAGATTATTGCTTGGCAACTGAAGCTGGATAAACAGTTTTCTTTTGCAAAAAATGAACAAATCCCATCTCATCATCAAAGGCGCGCGGGTGAATAATCTGAAAAACGTCTCGGTCAAAATTCCCCGCGACAAAATCGTGGTCATCACGGGACTTTCCGGTTCCGGGAAAAGCTCGCTCGCGTTTGACACGATTTTTGCCGAAGGGCACCGAAGATATGTTGAAAATCTTTCCGCCTACGCGCGGCAATTTTTGAACGTCGCCAAAAAGCCCGACGTCGACAAAATCGAAAATCTTTCGCCGGTGATTGCCATCAACCAGGTCAATGTCAACCGTTCTCCGCGTTCAACCGTCGGAACAATGACCGAGATATACGACTATTTCCGGATTCTTTTCGCGCAAGTCGGCAAACCGCACTGCCCGAAATGCGGCATGGCTCTCGCTCGAAAAACAGCCGGCGAAGTGGCGGAAGAAGCGATCGCGCTGGCGGGCGGAAACGTGGAACAAATCGCGGTCTTGGCGCCGATTCAAATCGGAAAAGAAAGCGCCAGGGAAAAATTGTCCGAAATCAAACAATCGGGATACGCGCGCCTCCGGGTAAACAAAAAAATAATGACGGCTGACCAGCTTCACCTGGCGGGTGACAGCGATATAGACAGCTTGGAAATTGTCGTGGACAGAATCACCATAAAAAACAATTTTCAGGACAAAGAAAGGCTGATTGATTCGATTGAAACAGCCATGAAACTGGGGAAGGGAGAAGTGATTATCGCTTCGACTGACAAAAACGACTTCGAAAAAAAGTATAATCGTTATCTTATCTGCGCGGATTGCCGTGTCACGATCCCGGAAATAACTCCCCGCCATTTTTCCTTCAATAATCCCGAGGGAGCCTGCCCGGCCTGTTCGGGGCTTGGAACGAAACTGGAGGTTGATATCGGCCAAATAATCCCGAACAAAAACCTGACTCTCCGGGAAGGAGCGGTGAAACCCTGGAGCGGGTTGGGCCTTCGGGGCGGGATCCAAAACGGCTATCACAAGTCGCTCGAAGCGCTTTCAAAAAAACACGGTTTTTCTCTGGACAAGCCCGTCAAAGATCTTTCCAAGAAAGCGTTTGATATTCTTCTTGAGGGTGATCGGGAACTTGGGTATGAAGGAATCGTTCCCAGTCTCGAGCGAAAATACCGCGAAGCCGGATCCGACTTTGTTCGCTCGGAAATCGAAAAATACATGATAGTCAAAATTTGCCCGGTTTGCCGCGGAAAGCGCTTGAAGCCCGAATCCCTTTGGGTAAAAATTGGCGGAAAATCAATTGATGACGTCAGCCGCATAAGCCTCGACAAATTCAACTCCGAGATCAAAAAAATGATTGGAAACGAAGAACTCACGGCGGCTGAAAAAAATTTGTTCGGGGAAATTTTCAAAGAAACAGAAAAAATCGTGGACCATCTTTCGGAAACCGGCCTCGGATATCTTAATTTGTCGCGAAACGCCAACTCGCTTTCCGGCGGAGAAGCCCAGAGAGTGAGACTCGCCACTCAAATCGGATCTGGCCTCACCGGAATCCTCTATGTCCTCGACGAGCCTTCAATAGGGCTTCATGAGAGAGACACAGAGAAACTGGTGAATGCTTTTCGCAGGCTCAAAGAAGAAGGTTCGAGCGTCATTGTGGTTGAACACGATGGAAAAATCATCCGCGCGGCTGATTGGGTCGTTGATATGGGGCCGGGAGCGGGAGACGCGGGAGGAGAAATTATCTTCGAAGGTTCTCCCCAAAAACTTATCGCTTCCAAAACTTCAACGGGAGAATATCTTCGCGGAAAGAAAAAAGTTTTTGACAAGAAAAAATATCGCAAAGGAAATGGAAAAAAGATCGAAATCATCGGCGCGAGCGAAAATAATCTCCGAGACATTGATGTTTCTTTTCCGCTTGGAAAATTCGTGGCGATGGCCGGTGTTTCCGGATCCGGGAAAAGCACGCTGGTTGAAGATATCTTGGCAAGGGCGCTGCGCAAACATTTTTGGAAAACCAAAGACATCCCCGGATCTCACAAAAAAATCAAAGGCTTTGAGAATGTTTCCAAGGTGGTGAGCGTCGACCAGTCGCCGATCGGCCGCACGCCTCGCTCGAACGCGGCGACCTATACGGGAATATTTTCCCATATTCGGGATATTTTCGCGGGGACGGACGAAGCCAAAAAACGAGGCTACGCCCCTTCGCGCTTCAGTTTCAACATGAAAGGCGGGCGCTGCGAAGCCTGCCAAGGCGAAGGGCAGAAAAAAATTGAAATGCATCTCCTCCCGGACATATATGCCCCGTGTGAAATTTGCGGCGGCACTCGATTCAACGCCAAAACTCTCGAGATCGAATATCAGGGGGTGAACGTGGCCGAGGTGCTGGACATGAGCGTGGATTACGCTCTTCGTTTTTTTCATCGTTTTCCGCTCGTGGTTGAAAAACTCCGAACGCTTTCTGAAGTGGGACTTGGGTATTTGAAACTGGGGCAATCGGCCATGCATCTTTCCGGAGGGGAGGCCCAGAGAATCAAGCTTTCAACGGAACTGGCCCGTCGGACAAACGGCCGGACTTTGTATATTCTCGACGAGCCGACGATCGGACTTCATTTTGAAGACGTTTCGCGGCTTCTCAAAATTTTGGATGAGCTGGTGGAAAAGGGAAACACGGTTTTGGTGGTGGAGCACAATCCGGATGTCCT
>JAQUQQ010000010.1 GCA_028716005.1 Candidatus Moraniibacteriota bacterium
TTTTGACAATAAAAAGGGGGCACCCACAAGGAGTGCCCCGAAAGAAGGGAAAGCGCGTTCCCTAACTTTCCAACTGGTCCAGAGCCCGGAGCCGGTTGGCAAGAGACGGATGAGTCTCCAGCATTTCACCGGATTCCGGATCGGCCGTGCACATGAATCCGAAAGCCAGTCCGGCAGTTTCGGATCCCAGTCCGGCCCTGTTCACGACTTTGACCAAAGCCGACTTCAGGGGTCCTCCCGAACCCATGATTCTGGCCGAGGTGGCATCAGCGGCGTATTCCCGCTGGCGGGAAACAAAAGCCTGCATGATAAAACCCAGAATGCGGCCAAAGGCATACATCGCCCCACCGATAACGACGGCAAAAATCAGAGTGGCAATCCCGCTGCTGCTGCCTTCGCTGTCGCTGGAAGAGCTGTCTCCTCCGGCGAACGGACCAAACCGCCAGAGAAGCCATCCCGTGGTTGCAATGCACATGGTGATCATTGCCAAAACCATGGAAATCAGAATATCTTTGTTGATGATATGGCCAACTTCATGAGCCATGACCGCTTCCAGCTCGTGCTGTTCCAGGCCGTCAATAAGACCGGTGGTGGCTCCTACCGCGGAAAGGCCGGGCAATCCCCAGCCAAAGGAAATGGCGTTGAAGTCGCCGGTCGGGATCACATAGATGCGGGGAAGGGGCCGGGCGTGCCACGGAGTCACCTTTTCCACCGCATCCCACAGATGGGGACTGTCCTCGCGTCTGCGGACCCGAACAGCGCCCAGGCAAAGATACACCAGGGGCTCATTGAAAATAAGCGTGAGCGCAGAAACGCCAATGGCGATATAGGCGCCCCATTTGAAATAGCCCGTGTATTCTCCCGCATACCTGGCGACAAGCCAGTAGCAGAAGCACCAGAAGACAATCATGAGAGACAGTCCAACGATGAAGGCGGCCCAGCTTTGGATCCAGGTAGCCGCCCAGCGATACCACTTCACGTGATTGCCGCCAACGCTGGTGCCCAGGAAGATTATGGCCAGCGCCACGAAAGCGTATCCGATTATCTCCACATACCGGATTGATCCTGGCAGGCGAGTGGAGAGCCAGTAAAGGCCGACTATAATCAAAAAAATTGACAAGGAACCCGTGACCAAGGAATACCACCGCGTGTTATCCTCGATCTCTACTTTTCCGCGAACGAATACTACCCCGTTACCAGCCATACTTTCCTCCCGGAATAAAATAAGACTCCTTTGCAAGAGTCTTTTTTCTGTTTATTTGATAATAATTATATCATTCCGAAAGCGATTTGTCAAGATCGGGGCAAAGGCTTATATTTCCCTTATAAATAATGATTTTCTCTCGCCAAAATTCTGGCTATTTCAAGAGTCCGCTGACCCAGGCGCCGATATAATAGGGCCAGAGAAGAATCGCCAGAATCCCCTTTCCGAGTGGCAGGTGCAAAAAACCAATTGTGAACAGCCACCCCGCGAACCAGGAAAACGCGGTGAAGCTGTGGTTTTCGACTTTGATTTTTTCCATTGCGTTTTTTGATTAAATATTAGTCAAATTTCTCCGCCCGCATTTGGGCGGCGAAATCTTATCGAATTTTTATTTCAATCGGTTTTTCACCGCTGAGGCGCGCTTTTCTTTCCAATTTTTCGGAAATCAATATTTCACTTCTCTCAATTGCTTCTTTCGCCATTTTTATTCCATTGTCCATATTTTCAATTTCATTTTCAAGCTGCTTTATGAATTCGGCGTTGGCAACTTGCGGATTTTGCAAGGCTGCAAGATGACCCAGCTTTATCCTTTCGATTTGCTCGATATATTCCGAGGTGCGTCTCTGCATACCTCGTATTGCTTCAATCTCTTTGTCAATGGCTCTTCCAATTGAAATTACTTTTCCCATAATGACCAATTTAATTTGATATCATTTTTTCAAGTTATTGTTTTCCTTTGGAACCGGAGGTTTTCCATCCCCACTCGCTATAAAAAACATTTTTATCGATGCATTCCAGCGCAAATTTTATATATGGGATTGCGTTTTCGGGCAGATTATTGAGCGGAAACCAACTCAAATCATCGCATTTCTCTGGTTCCATATTTTTTATTTGGCCTTCCCACTCGTCCACCCTAATAAAAATATCCACTCTTTCGCGTATTTCGACCGGATTGAACATTTCCCGGCGATGCATGACATGGACAACTTCCAGGTCTTCTTCTTTGAAACTTATGCCGGCCTCTTCTTTCGCTTCGCGGATCATGCACTGCCTGAAGGTTTCTTTTCCTTCCAAATGGCCGGATACCAATCCGTAGTTTCCGTCTTGGAAACCTGTGTTGAATCTCCGCAGCATGAGCGCTTTGCCGTCTTTTATCGCGACGAGATACGAAGCCGGAACAATTTTGAATCTTTCTTTTTTCATAAATTCACTTCCACGCCGGAATTGACTATTCCAAAAGTTCGACTTTGGGAATAGTCATTGTTTTTTATTTAAAATTTATTCGGTTGCTTATTTGAAATATTCTTCCGTTGGCACAACGCGATCAACAATGATTTCAGCGTCTTTTCGAATCACATATTCGCTGAGGCCCTCGTGATCCGGCTTTCCCCAGTCGTATGTGTACCCGAGCCGTGTCCAAGGATATTCTCTTTCGCTGAAATAGGAAGAAATGATGTTGCCGTCAAACCATTCGACATATTCCGGATCAGTATTCGCCGGCAGGCCGGTCCGGCAGGCCGTATCATCGATTTCCGGATCAGGGCAGGGACGAAAAAGGTCTTCGGGCTTCACCCAGACGTCGGCAAAAAAGCTGTTGCGGCTGCTTTGGGGCATGCCGAGCAATTGCTCGATCCGAAGAGCCAACGCGTTCCGGGGAACCGGGTTTTCGGCAAAAAAATCGCGTATTTCAGGAGCGGCCGTCACCCAAATTTCTCCCCAATTAGCGCTGACTGTTTGGCTGGCCGGATAACTGTCGGGATATTTCGTCCAAGTCGTGAGAAGAACGCGCCCGTCTTTCCAGAAAAGGTCGGGATTTGATTCGGTGATCGGCGTAAGGTTCGTCCGCACTTCGCCGGGCTCGGCGAATACGGCGTCCCGAATAGCTGCCTGATAGCGCGCTTCGAGGCTGTTATCCTCAACGCCGCGCGCCCCGAAAAGAAGCAGGCAACCAACCAAGACAAAGGAAATGACAAGCCACAATTTTTTCATTTTGTTTGTATTTCAATAATTATCCCCCGCCGGAAATACGTATTTAATTACGTAATTATTTTTATTTCTGAAATTCAGTTTTGGGAACGGTTATTGACAGAATCAATAATTTCCTATTTAATTATATATTAAACAGAAACTCAAATAAAATACAAATAGGGAAAGGGAGGAAAAGGGACATGCTGAGAACGAGAGTATCCAGCCTTATCCAGCTTATCGACGTGATCGGCGCCGGAAATCCGAATCCCAGCGCCAGCGGCCCGGTGGTCGTCGAAATCGAACTCCAGGGAGAAATCGGCATGAGCCGGACGGTCATAGGTTCCTATTACGAGGGGGAAAAGAAACCGGATGTGACCGCGCGCACGGACTATATCGCGGATGATGAGGCTCTCCGCCCATTCATCCAAAAGCTTATCACGAGGGGTGAGTCTTTCATCACCGAAACCGGGAGCAGCGATATGGTCTGCACTTTGGAGTGGACGATCTCAAATTCCTTTGTGATTGTGCAGAGCGGCCCCCGCCAGCACGTCACGGGAGTTTTTGGCCCGTTCCCGACGCTCCAGGACCCCAGGCTCAAGGACGTGTTGGTGAAAAAAGGCTTCCTGAATCCCTTCGAAGATGTGGAGGCCAGGTGGTACGCCAACCCGAATGGCATCGGCAGCGTTATGGTATGTGAGCTGAACCCGTTCACTGCCGACATGGCCTGACAGCATTTTCCTTCAACCGCTCGGTTGCCCCTTGGGGCGACCGAGTTTTTTTATTTTAAAACCGCCACTATTCCCCCGCCGGAAATTCGTGTTTAATTTTATTCCTAAAGTTTAACTTTAGGAATGGTTAACTTTAGGAACGATTAGTCCGCTTTTGGAGGAAATTACGTAATTATCATTATTCTTTAAACTGAACTCAGGAACGGTTACTTATTTCAACCAATTAAAAACTCTCGAACTGATTTTGTTTTCCTTGAATATTTTTAAAGGGAAATCGCTATCTCCAATTTTTATTTTCAATCTCCCGTCTTTTCCTGATACTGCATATTTTTCCCTAGCTTTTCTGTACAAACAAACCCATTCATTTTCTTTATGTGCGTAATCGAGTATTTGTTTTAATTCATTAAAATCTAAGCACACAATTCCATCATCGTTGCACACAAAGATTGTAAAGACTTCTCCAAAGTTATTTTTCATTTCTAATATTTCGTCCTGGTGTTCTCTTTTAAAGCTAAACCTCCAAGGGGACAATCTTTTAGAAGAATATTTTACATATATACCTATATTATCATTTATAACATAGGAAGAATTACTCTTTGTTGGGTGAGCTTTTATTTTAACAAATCCGCTATGGCTGTGGGCAATTCGAGAGAAGACGACTCCATGAAAGAACTCATATTCCTTAATCATATTTCTTTTTTTGATGTTTTTAGGAAACGAATATTTCCTTGATATTTATAAAATACACGAGCTTTTCCTTGGTCATTGAACAGAATATTAATATGGTGAATAGCATTTGGGAATTTATCTTCTTCTCTCTCCCGTTTTCCAATGAATCCTTTTGCACGAACTATATTTATTTTATCTAATTCGCCAGGCTTATTAGAATATCCAGAAATACTTTTGGGCTCGTGAACAGCTATTGATTGATTGCCGAGAGGACAAAAATTTTCAATATAATTTAATAGGTACTCAGGTAAACAATCTCTGCCTAATAATTCTGCCATTGCCTTTATCTTTCTAATAGAATCAATCTCCTGACGAATGATTTCTTGAATATTTTCAGAATCATATTCAAATAAGCCAAAGCTCATTTCTCCGTTATCAATATCAACATTCGTCTTATCAATGCTTGCACTTGCCACAGCGGTTATTCTCTGTCCATCAAGCCATACAGGTGAATGCTTATTTTGCTTCCTTGATTCCAATGACAGACGGTGAAATATAAAACACTTTTGCCAATCCAAATATAAAGTTTTTGGTATTACCAATTCAAAATATTTTAAATAATTTGCACGATACCCAAACATTCTTGCTCTTTGGATATATGTGTCTTGTTGGAGTTTATGCTTAACATCCCTAGTGAAGAACATTGATAATAAATTTCTAAAAGTAACTCCTCTTGAGACAATGTTACCGCCAATTATAATTGTAAAAGGAGCTGTTGGATCTGTCGCAGTTTTGTTGTCTGCAGCGTTTACTTCTCTGTCACTGTTCATAACAACAATATTATTTCTATCACAATTAGCCAATATATATTTAGTAATCTCGTCTGCATTATCAGGATAGCGTTCTCTGGCAATTTCCCAAATATTTTTAAAGTAAGGCTCGTGCGAAGGATTATCTGAATCCTTGAGGATTTCAAAAGTTTTGACTATTTGCTTGTAATCAACTGTATGATCAGCTTTTTTACCGCTTGTGTGGACAAGTTTTGAGTAGTTTTGTTCCGGGTCATTAATGGAAGTATTTAGAAATCCGACATTTACCATAAAACTAAATAATGCTTCTCGCAAAAATATAGGATTATCCCCTGCGTCAGGAAGAAAAATTAAACTATATGGCAAGGTATCAATAGAAACAGGGAAAAATAAATCTTGTCCAGTGTAATTTGAATGTGGTGGGAAATCTATCCAGTGCTCGTTCTGATTATCGTGAGTTTTATTTAAATCCAATCTCGCCGGTGTGGCTGTCACACCAATGTAAGTTCCATGTTCACCAATTAATGTGCCAGTGAGTTCATTTATTTTACTTTTTTCTTGTCTATTAATTTTTGAATTTGGAGTGGCATAATCAGCTTCATCGTCAATGATAACTCTCTCCTTATGGCCATACAATTTCTGGATGAGCTTATTTAAATCTTTAGAGTTTTTTTTGCAGAAAATCACCCATTGATGATCTCCTATTTTTACTTCATTAGGCAATACTTCGTTGAACTTCTTTGGAGATGGAGATAACCCAGATCTTTGAAAACGTTCGAGGTTTTGTTCGAGTAACTGAACGCTATCGTTAAGAAGAATAACAACAATTTTAAATCCAATATCTAAAATTTTTGCTGTTAGCGCAATCATCATTTCTGTTTTTCCACTTTGGGGTTCTCCATAAATAACAAAAGATCTTTGGTTTTTACCTATGTTTAAGACTGCACTCTCCACAACACTCTTTATTCGATCAACTTCTTGTCCCATTGAAGCAAGTTTGGAAAGTCTCCTCTCATATCGATTATTATTTACCGTTTCTTGCTTTAGTTTATTTAGATTGAAGATGCTCATGTTATTTTCTCATAATAATAATGAATTCATATTGATAGATTCTCTTTTTATTTTCGTTTTTTTTATTAGTAAACCTGCCATCTCTCTTGTCGCGCCACGGCGTAATCATTTGATTGAATATTTCTCTTTTAATAACTTTTTCATGTTTGAAGCCCGCCCTAAGCATTTGCTCATAGGCAAGTTCAGCATTCAGAATTGGGACGCCCTTCAATGTAGTATTGCCAACTATTAAACAAACTAGACCATTTTTTCTTAAAATGCGATACATCTCCTTTATAGTTAAATTCACATCCTCGAAATAATTTCCCACTTTTTTTGCAAGAGATTTATCTTTTTTATGAAGTCGTTTTGTTATATTATTTGCAATTGGATTGCTGGTCTTTTTTTCATCTAATATCGATTGTGTACCAATGAAATTTCTCCTGAATTCTGTTAGATTATCTGTAAATTTAAACCAGAGTAAGCTTAACTGATGTAGATCTGCATATTCATATGAAGTGACATAAGGCGGGGATGTTATGATTAAATCAACTCGTTCTTTCTTTGTTGGTATTCTTCTGGAATCTGCAACCCTCATTTTTGATTTAATATTTAGCTTATTTTCGCTTTTCAGAAAATTATAAAATTGCTCGTTCTTTTTCAGCATCGATTTTATATGTGATTTAAATATCTCCCGGGGATCTGGAATTTTCTTTTTTAAATCACGCGTTGGTTTTATGCTTTTCATCAGCCAAATCGAACAATTTTTGAGTATATGAGAAAAACCACACAGAAAGAATTTTCTTATTTTTCTGTTTTTTATCTTAGTGATAGGAATGTATATGCCTGCTAATTTATTTTGCATCTTCTTATCAATCCAAAAATCTAATTTCGGGTTCACATTAAAATTGTCACATTTTTTTCCTATACTATTGAGGAGTTTTTCTGTCTCCATTTCTAATATTACAGGGTTTATGGCTTCTGTTTTTGCTTCAGTAATTAACTTTGCAACGGGATTAATATCAAAACCAACACTTTCTCGCCCTAAAATTTTTGATTCGACTAATGTCGTTCCGCATCCTCCAAAAGGATCACAAATTATTGATTTTTCATCTGCATACTCTTTTATCAATCTTTCAACTATCTGCGGAATAAACTTGGCAGGATATCTGTGATAACTGTGAGTCAAATAGGTGGACTTTTGCTTCTCGTGCGAATCAGAAAAAGACCATGTCTGATCGGGTTTTAATTTTGCAAAATAATTTAATATTTGTTTGGTATTTTTTGTTTTCACAAATTCAGTTTGTTATTTATTTTAACATCGTGTCCAATTTAATTTATCAGTTCCGATTTTCCACGCAATACATCTGCGTTGAATCCCGAGGCTGTTGATGTAAAAAATTTATCTATTTCGTTTATTGACTCATAAGATAAATATCTAACTTTCTTTCCAAATTCTAATCTCTTAAAGGTTGGGCGCTTTATTTGATCAATCAACCTTTTTTTCTTTGATATGGGCGCAACAATATAAAGAGGATACGGGCTGTTTGGCGCAACAATCTTCAGATCTGCAAAACGTAAAAGCCCTGAGTATATTGATGTTGAATTTTCAATCTCGAAAGCCGCATCTATTCGATATTCTTCCTTCCAGACCACGTCGATATTTTCAACATACTTTGCGGGTGTATCAAGTCCTGCGGTGAATTCCTTTTCAAAGTTACTAAATCGATATTCCTTGTTAATTCTTGATTGATCGTTTTTTGGAATCCAAACTTTAGATCCTGCCTTCATACCCAAGCCAATCAATTTCCATTGCATAATTATATGATCGGACAGTTCTTTATTGCCCAATACTTCTTCAATATCTTCTTGCTGCAATTCAATCTTCTCGTTTTCAATCGGAACATCTTCTTTTTCTTCAATATTATCTCCGGATTTAATCTTTTGAAGAACCGAATATAAATCATCGTACTTCGAATAAAATTCTTTTAATTTTTCATCCGCAATACTTGTGAACCCCCTCAGGCTCCAATTATGAGCATAATTAAAGATTTTTTTAAATTCATTAAAGGGGAGCTCTATTTCTAGAGGGTTAGCTATAAAATAAATTAAATCCCACCCATCAGAACTAGTTCCCCTGAGATTTTTCCACAATTCTCTCGAAAGATTTTGATTTATTGTTTTTTCCGCGATCTTCCCCAGAAGCCTTACAGTATCTCCCTCGACAATAAGTATATCGTCCCCTGGTTGCATTCTTTCGAATTTTGATCGGTTTGCATCAGAATTCCTTGATCCCCAAGTTGCAATTGGTTTCGACCCAAAAATATTTCTTAATTTATTTTTCAGGTTTTCGTCGACATATTTAACTATCTTCTGTTGCGAAACCCTATTCTTTATAGTGTCCTCATAGTGAACTAAAGCTTCGTAATTCCCGGTTGGTATATATAAGATAAATATATTTTTCATATTTTAGATCATATATATTTTTATTTTCTCAAGTCCCTTATCACTAACCCAGCTCTGGTTTAATATTGCTTCGCATTTTTTTAACAGGAAAATTTTTTGCTTTTTTCCAATCTTTGATTAGCATACCACCGCTCAACAAAAACACGGAATTGTTTGCGTGATTATCTCCGGGAAGGCAGGGAATCCGGCTTTTCTTCCCGCATTTTAGGCGCCGTGAACTGCTCCTTGAGAATTCTGTTTTTCTCCGCTTTTTTTGCCCGGCTGGTCATCTCGCGCTTTGTTTTGATCAATTTCTTCTTTTGGAGCAATTCATAACGCGAAACCAATTCCCCTCTCGTGTCTTTTCTGAAATACCCGGGTCCACGGCCCGCCTTGAGATTGATGATCCCCGTCTTTCCGGAATCCCGGGAATATTGCGGCGATAATATTTCCGGAGTCAAGTCTTTTTGGCTCTGGTCCTTTTCTTTTTTTTGTCCGTCGCTTTGCCAAACAAAAATCTTTCCTTCCCGCGGTCTTTTTTTTGCGTAATCTTTCAAAATGTTTTCCTCGGCAATCTTTTTGTCAATTTGGTCGATGATTTCATCCTCGCCGATCGTGAAGTTTCCGTCGACGTCGTATCCCACATCCGACCCGTCCTGCTTGTCCTGATTGGGAATCTGATCGGTTGAAACATAGTCCTGTCCAAGTTCCGGCGCCAGCTTTGCTCCCGATTTTCTTCGGCTTTTGAGCGGCCCTCCGTGTTTCACCCGGGCCTCCTCTTCGAATATTTCAATCAAATTGTCTCTTTTCTCAATCGCCATAAAGTCATTTATTTTTTATTCCTCTCAAACTCAGCATATGTATTCCGCCTGTTCCTATCCTATCAAAAAACCCCTTATTTTTCAACCGGATCATCCCCTTCCTCCAATCTGCCTTTTTTTCAAAAAAAAACCCGGGAGCAAAAGCCCCGGGGCGCGATCAATCCGTTTCCTCCTTATTTTCTCATTTCGAGAATTTTGGTTTTGAATATCCGCTTTTTTTGAGAATTCGCGGAAGTATAATCGCGCAGAGCATCCGAGACAAAATCCCGGGCAAAATTATAGGGGTCTCTCGGATAAATCCGAATATTGGACTCGGGCTCGCAAGCCTGTTCCTCCTCAAAATCAATGCAGCAGGCTATAATATTCGGCATTTGCCCGCATCGTTTCCCTAAGCATTTTATAAATTTCCTTCTCCAGCTCTTCAAAATTCGAAGGGATTCGAAAGGTCCGATGCAGAGATCAGGAAGATCATAAACATCGCCATCGGAGCCGAATACAAGGGACACAACCGCAATCCATTGAAAGCCAAAAAGAGAACCAATGTCTCCCATAGCTGCTCTCCTCCGACGCCGAAAGGCAGATTTGAACAATGAAGCGCGAATTTCCGGGAAATCATGAACTCCCGGGGCAGATGATTTCCGCTGATTTTTTTTATTCTATCCCGGGCGGGATTTTTTTTCAAATGGAAAAGCCCTCATCCTTGAGGGCTCGCGCTGTGCCTAAAATTGGCTGTTGATGATATAAACAAGATCCTGGACCATTTCGCTGCAGAAAACCCTCCCCTCCTGCCTCGGATTCAGAAACTTTATGTCAAAGTAATTATACCCCTCCTCCTCGTCGCACTCGCAAAATTCTCCCATCCTTTTTCTGGCCAGCCCCCCTTTGAGCGTCTTGAATTTGACACCCTTTATCCGCGAGGCCTGCCGGCGAACTCCGCGGGTGAATCTTCCCCACCAGGCGGAAAGAACGTCCACGCTTTCGAACGGGCCGAATGAAACTTCTGTTTCCAGGAATGATTCGGGGCTTTGCAGATCGAAACGGATAATCGCTTCCCAAAAAACATATTCGACCGTGCCCTCAAGATATTCTTTGGAGTTGGCGAAAACCATAGCTTCAAAGATATCTTCGCAAATTGCCTCGGGATTTTTGGGTTGAAACACGGACAGATCACTGGGGTCATAGGCCTCGAGACTGTCTGCGTGTTTCGCGCAATCGGAAATTTCTTCGCATTCTTCCAATTTTTTTTCAAACGCGTCCAGAAACCGGTTTTTCCAGGCATTGAGTGAATTTTCTCTCCAGAAGGGGCCAACCTTGATGAACAGTCGATCATATTGCCCGCTTTCGAAAATTGGCAGAAAGACCAGCACCAGCTGGATGCCTCTGAGGTAAACCAAATCTCCCATAGTCCACCCCCGGATATTTTTTCAATATAAAAAAGGAGCTGTCCCTCCTTTCGTTTGCTTCTGAATTTATCCTACCCCAATCCGGGCGTTTTTTCAAATAAAAAAGCCCGGAGCGACGACTGCTCGCCCCGGGCCCTTCGTTTTCTCCCTGCCTCAGTTTTTTCGGCGCTAGGAACGCCTGGGCAAATATTGGATGCCGAAGCTCGCCACTAGGGTATAGATGGGGTATTCGTAGCGTTCTTCTTGAGGCGGATCCTTGAGCGCCCAAAACGAATTTGGCGCACCATATTGCCTCGCTTCAAAATGATGCCTGGCTCTTTCGGGATCCCACATCCCCATTATTTCGTCGTATGGATAAACTGTTGAGATCAGCTTTCCGGTTCTCTGGTCGGGAAGCTCGACGAAAACATGGTACTGGAGACGGTCGAGATCATACCCGCAAATTTTGTAGAGTTCGAGGATGCGCCTCCCCAAAAGTCCTTTGAGATACATTACCAGCGCGACACTGGCGTATGCACCCCGGAGGAGATCATCCACAAAATTCCACACTTCCGTATCGCCCTGAGACAAATTTTTCAAAAGATCGTCGGGTGAAAAGTCAATGATCATGACTCCTCCAGGATGCTAACTGGCCAATATCGTCCCAACCGGATAAGTTCCCCGCATATCTTTCGGGATCAGCTCAAATTCCACATCACCGGCATAGGCTCCATACTTCGGAGCCAACCGGTTGGCGGCTGTTCTCCCCAGCTCTTCTTGGGCTCGGGTATGAACAGCGATCCGGCCGCCGCCCTTCTTCTGCAGCGCCTCCTCTACGCCTCTTCTCAAATCGTCTGACCAGGACATATAGCCTCCTTGTTTTCAGATATGGATTCATATTATCAATCATTTCAGACTTTTTATGATGGCGCATAAATCGTATTTTGTCAATATTTTACTCACGACTAGGTTTTTTTCAAATAAAAAAGCCCGGAGCGACGACTGCTCGCCCCGGGCGCTGCCTTCTCCTTGTTTCAGGCGGAGTGCAAAAATTCCAGATTATTTTGCTTCATGAAATCAAACGTTTTTTCTTCGGCTTTTTTCCCGAAGTGAGGCTTTCGGTTTTTTTCTGCCAGGCCGGGCCTTCGGGATTTCCCGTATCTTCGAGAACGGGACAAGAAGCCTTCTCTGGTCATTCCGGTGAGATCTCCCAGAGAAAAGATGTTGATTCTTCCCAGAGCACGCGCCGTATTGATGTCGATGAACTCTGGAACGAGATCGTTGATTTTGACGTCTGAATCCATTTTCGGCATCTTTCCTCCTACAGGCGTTTGAGAAACAAATCTGCGGGGATCTCGATTTCATCCGGCAAGCTGATGACGCCGGAGCGGACGACATATCCCACGGCTGTTCCGTTTTTGAAGAATTGGGCATAGGGCATTGGTCTCTCGTCGAACGTGAGATTCAGAAGAGGCGCCAATTCCCCCAGCTCTGTCTTTTCAGGATCGTATTGATATAGCGGCATGGCCTTTCCTCCTCAATCAGCTTGTGATTTCGAATCGGCGAAGAATTTCGCCTTCGTTTTCAAAATAAAATTGAGCAATATCCCGCTCATGGAAAAATTCGACGGTGGCGTCATCGAGCTTCTCCCGCATCGCGCTTTCAATGACCAATTTCTGCTGGCCCGCGTCCAGAGATTCCAGAGCCTCGAGAATATTCTGGTCGCAGATGCCGACCGCATCGGTCGCTCGGCTGATCGAAGGGAGGTTAAGGTCGTTTCCTATGCCGGCGCAGTATCCCAATAGCTGAAAAGTTTTTTTGGAAAGGGCCAGGAATAATGAGACCGGCAACTTTTCATGAATCATAACCTCAGCTTTCAACCAGTCGAAAAGTTGGTCGCAAAATGGGTAATCGGCCATCCGCCGGCGGTAAATCATCCGCGCGACGCCATTCGTGAAACCGTGACAAGTGGCCGGCATGACGTGAAAAAAAATACGCCATTCCGCCATTTGCCGGACGAAAGGGTGCCGGGTGAATTCAAAGAAAAGCCCAGTATACCTCAAAAGATCTTCATTCAATGCCAGCATGATTTTCTCCTTCCTCCGAGGATATTCAGGTTCACGCCTGAAAGATAGTTGCCTTAAAGAGCAAATATGATATTTCGCCTTATTTATGCTGTTTATTTTTGTTCCATATATGCTATAACATAATGGCATTTTTTTCAAATAAAAAAGCTCTGCCGGGCGGAGCCTTGAAAAAGCGGTTTGGCTATTCTATATCCCGCTCGCTTCAGTCGGATCGTCCGGAATGGACTGGCGGAGCCGCAAAAATTTTCCGGAAAGCAGTTTTTTGACGGCGTCGAATTCCTCAAGCCGGAAAATATAGGCCAAAGCGAAAAACACCGCGATTCCCGCCGCGCCGCTCACCCCGAGCTGGGAAAAGACTCCCAAAAAAGTATCCAGATCGATATACGGGCTGATGAGATATTTTGTGAGCTGGACTGCCCCTCCGGCCACGAGAGAAAACAGGCCGATTTTCGCCACCACGGAAATGATTTTTTTGTCGTCAAGATCGCCCGTTTTCGCCCGAAGAATGAAGAAGAGCAGAAACATATTCACTATGCTCGAGACAGAAAAAGCCCAGACCAACCCCAGAATACCGTACATTCGTGAAAAAATGAGAGCTAGAGCCAGATTGACAGCCTCACTGGCCAATCCGGCCAGGAACGGCGTTTTTGTGTTGTGGAGGGCGTAAAAAGACCTGGCGAGGAGCGGAACCAGACACTGGGCAAAAAGACTCACGGCAAAAATTCCGAGCGCCTGAAACGTGAGAATAGTGTCCTCCCAGTCGAATTTTCCGCTTCCAAGAATCACTCTCACGATTTGGGCCCTGAGGACGAGAATAAAAATGCTCGCGGGGATCGCGAAAAAAAGAATCTGCCGAAAAGTTTGGGAAAATGAATTCACAAAGTTCCCCTTCTCATTTTTGGCGGCAAAGTGGGATAGAGTTGGAAAAACCGCGAGGGCAAACGGAATGGCGAAAACTCCCAGCGGAAAACTTTGGAGGTTGTTCGCGAAATTGAAAATAGACAGGCTGCCGGCGGACAAGGTTGAGGCGATGATCGTCACCACGAGAAGATTGATTTGCGTGACGGCGAGCCCCATTGTCCGGGGAATCATCAATTTCAAAACTTTTCGAAGGTGAGTGTCCGCGAGGCTCAAGAAGGGAGCAAGATGGAAGCCGCTGAATCTCACCGCTGGATATTGGAGCAGCATGTGAAAAAGAGCTCCCGCGACCACGCCCCAGGCGAGGCCTTTTATTCCGAAAACGGGAACCAAAAAAATAGCTCCCAAAATTATTCCCAGATTGTAGACAAGCGGCGCGAGCGAATAGACAAGAAACCGTTTGAAAGAATTGAGAATGCCTCCGAAGATTCCGCTGATGCCGAGGAAAATCGGGCTCAAAAACATGATCCTTGTCTGCAGAACTACTCCGGCAAGTTTTTCGCCGGAAAATCCGGGTGTGATAAGTTTCATGAAAAAAGGAGTGAAAATCGCGAAAACTCCGCAGATGAAAAGAAGGACCACAACAGCCAGCGTCAAGAGGCCGTTGGCAAGCTTCCAGGCTTCCTCTTTCTTTTCGTGAGCGAGAAGGCTCGTGAAAACCGGAATGAAGGCGGCGCTCAAAGCTCCGAGAATGAGGAGGTTATAGATGAGGTCTGGAACGCGAAACGCCGCGTAGTATATGTCCAGCGTGTCCCCGGCCCCGAATTTGGCCGCCAAAATTCTGTCCCGGAGCAGCCCCAAAACCCGGCTCAATATTCCGGCCGTGGCGATAACAAAAGCCGCCGAATTGATCGAATCCGATGGCCGTGAATTTTTCAATTTGTGGGCAATTTTTCGGATCATTGTCCTTTTTGGGCCGCAAAACCTATGAATTTATCCGTTTCCAGTTTTGTCTTGAGAGTCGCTTTATTGCCGTTCATTTCCAGCGCGTCAGGATATTTCCAAATGACTTTGTAGTCGTTTGGCAAGCTGACGGTGGAAACCAAATCGCTTCCAACGCTTCCGGATTGCTTCTGATAGAGAACCGAAAATGAATCAGCCGGATGGTGGAGGTCGTCAAAGCTGAGTTTGAACGGCAGCTGGTATTTGTATTTCAAGACGACTGTTTCCCCCGGACTTACATAAACCCAGTTGGCAAAAACCGTTTTATTGTCTTCGGTATAAATTCTTGTTCCGGTAGCTTCGTCCACTTTTGTGTCTTGCTCAATTTGCTCGACCTGGGGATCCTTTTTGAACTGGAGAGACTGGTAGTCAAGAGGCGGACTGACAAATTCCCGCGTCTGGCCACTGGCTTCAAGAAGCTTCGACCCGTCGGGGACATAGACGCGCAAATAGTCGCCGTTCACTTTGTTCCACCAGTCGTATTTTTCGTTTCCTCCGTTATGGCGCCGGGTGATGGTCACTTCGTCGACGATATTGCCGTCATCCCTGATCTGGGCGTTGTGCTCGATTGTTTCGTCAATCACCCCGTCAGTTTTGTAACCGTTTATGTTTGAATCAATGACGCTCAAATAATCTTTGCTGGCATCCAGTATTTCCCCCGACCATCCCTGATCCGAAATCATTTTCTGGACATTGAAATTTTTTGAATAAATCAGGATATGCTTTTCCTTGAGGGCCGCACTGAGAATATTCATGGCTTCGAGCATCATTTTGGGATCTTTGGTGCCGAGCAGCTTGTCCAAAATTTTGGGAGTGAGATCGGCAATGAATTTTTTGGGCTGGTTCAGTTCTTTGTCGTAGCCGACTTCCACTTCATACTGGGCAATTTCTCTGAAATTTTCTTCGTCCACGGTGGCGCCGTATTCCGGCATATCGATTGGACCGGTGGCGGAAAGCATTTTTTCGATGACGCTGGGGGTCATGGCAACCACCCCGTCCACCGTTGGCCCGCCCGTTTTTTCATAAAACCAGGCCACTTTCTCGGCCGAAGTCGGAAAATCAGGGAACCAATTGGCGTCATGCATTGTCCAGACGGCGCTCATTTTTTGGATCGGCTCGGGCGG
This sequence comes from Candidatus Moraniibacteriota bacterium, assembly GCA_028716005.1. Classification (GTDB taxonomy): domain Bacteria; phylum Patescibacteriota; class Minisyncoccia; order Moranbacterales; family UBA11712; genus UBA11712. Next base: position 16,148 of record JAQUQQ010000010.1, read on the forward strand.
AATGACTTTGGCCGTGAGTTGGCCGTCGGGATTGTATATGTCGTCGACGAAAAGCTTTTTGATTCTTCCGTCAGATATGTCAAGAAGGCCATAGCTCCCGATGAAACCTCCCGTAGCCCTCATTTCCTCGTTGTTTTGAAACAAAAAGAGAAATTTTCTCGGTCCGTTGTAGCCAAGCACGTCCAGAATTATATTCGAGTTCTCCGAAAAAGAATCGAGACTCGAGATCACAACGGGCAATTTTTCCTTGAGAGCCGCAAATTTCGGCTGGATTTCCGCCGGAAGATCCTCAAAATTGGCTTTCGAAATATCATCGTTCGCCGCTTTGAGTTTTTCGGCAGCTTCTCGCACTCCGCCCCGCAGGTTCAAAAACATTTCCGAGAGTGAAAAATCCATTTCGCCGCTCAGGGGATTTTCAATTTTCGCGAGCGGCTTCACTGAATCAACCATCGTTTTTCCGGCGAGAGTTATGTTTTCTCCCGCGCTCAAAAGATAATTGGCGGTCGCTATTTTTGACATCCCCGGAATGAAACGCAGAATTTCGCTGAAATCTCCTCCGATTTTTGAAACTTCCCCGTTCGCGCTTTTCAAAATCTCATAAGAGTCTCCGAAATTCAAAGAGGCTTTTTCAAATTGGCCCGCCGAGAGGTTGTCCTGGGCCTTGGCCAGCTCGCCCAAAACATTTTCTCCCGATCCCGTCAGGAGTTTTTTCGTTTCGAATCCCTTTTGGATGAGCGCGAAAGAGGGAAGAATCATTGAAAACAAAAGAAGCGCGGCAGAAAAAGCGTAGGCGGGCGAAAAACGGCTTTGCGGAGAAACGTCTCTTGAGAAAAAATCCGGCATTTGAAATTTCAGTCTTTGTCTGCGGCGCTTTTTTTCTTTTTTTGTTTTCCTGTTTTCGAGAAGGCCCAGTATTTCTTCGGTTGATTTCGAGACATCGGAATCGCGGGAAGTTTCAAGTTTTTTGGATCCGGCGTCTTCACTGAGCAAGCCGCCAAGCTCATATTTGAAGCTTTCGCTGAAAACGTCTCTTTCCCCCGTTTTTTTGTCAGAAAAAATCGTTGGCGTATAGACCGTGGAAACGGAAATGGTTTCGTCCGGCATCTTTTTCCCGAGATGGATTATATTTGCCCGCCGCGTTTCCGGTTCTTCGGGGATATTTTCCGCTTCAGGCTCAATTTCTCCCGAGCGAGAGTGAAAGGGAAAGAAAACCTCTTCGGCTCTTTTTATGTCGCTGAACTTTTGATACCTGATCTTCTTTTTTGGCAAAATTCTTTTGGAAAACCGCACAATCCTGTCAGATTCCCCGATTCTTTCCAAATCCAAAGAGCCGTCCTCCTTCACGGGCTTCACGTCGTAAAGCTGTTTTAGTATTCGTTTCCGTTTTGGCATTTATTTTTTCTGAAGGCCAATTTTTTCATAGGCTTCAAGGGTTTCCTTCGCCATTTTTTCCCAGCTGAATTTTTTTATTTGCTCTCGCCCTTTCCGGATGAGTTTCCGGCGAAGTTCTCCGTCGGAAATAGCCTTTTCAATCGTCTCGGCCATTTCCGCCATCGCTTTCGGGTCGAAATACACGGCCGCGTCGCCAAGAATTTCGGGGAGACACGAGGAGTTGGAACTGGCGACTGGAATATTTTCAGCCATGGCTTCAAGCGGAGGGAGACCGAAACCTTCATAGAGAGACGGGAAAACATAGAGCAGGGCTTCGCGATACACAACCGGCAGGTGCTCATCGGGAACATAATCGGCGAATACCACATTCTTTGCAGAATTTTGGGAGACGTATTTTTTCAGCCGTTTGTAAAAATAGTCTTCCTTCCCGACGAAAATCATTTGGAGGTGGGGATGTTTTTTGGCGATTTCTCGAAAAACCAAAACAAGCCTCTCGAGATTTTTATGAGGATAGGCGTTCCCCACATACATAATATACGGTCTTATTATACCATACTTCTCAAGAATTTTCCCGCTTGGTTCCCGGATTGTTTTTCGGGCAAGGTCAATCGCTTCGTAAGTAACGGCAATTTTTTCAGCGGGAACACCGAAATATTTCTGAATATCTTCCTTGGTATGCCGGGAAACGGCGAATATTTTTTCTGATTTTTTCACAGCGATTCTGATTACCAGCCGATGAGCCAATTTTTTGAAGAAATAAAAAAAAGGAGACAGCGCAGAGGCCCGCCTGGTTGGATAGTGAAAAAGGATAAGGTCGTGGATAGTCACCACGAATTTTCCGTTATAAAAAATCGGAACATTGAAATGCGGAAAATGGACAAGGTCGAGCTCAAATTTTTTGAGAAGTTTTGGAAACTGAAGTTGCTCCTGAAAGCCATACCAAGGAATATTCGCCATCACTTTCAGGAAATTCGGACCTTGGGGCCGGTATTCGTCCCAATTTTCTTTGCGCAAAAAAATATAGTATTGATTTTTTCTGTCAATTCTCTCGAGATTTTCGATGAGTTTTTGGGTATACCGCCCGAGTCCTTTTCCGATCGATCCGAAAAAACGGGCGTCGATGCCAATTTTCATATATCAAGCTAAAAACGAAAAATTATTGTGTCCCGCAAAGCTGGACGATTTTTTTATATTTTCTGAAATAAATTAATAGTTTTTTCGGCACACTCTTTCCAGTTGAATTTTTTGGCTTGGGCGAGTCCTCTTTCGCGAAGTTTTGTGTATAATTTATCGCTACCTAATATATTTTTCATGGCCTCCGAAATTTCTTGCGGGCGGTTTGGATCAACGAGAATCGCCGCGTTTCCGACCACTTCCGGGATCGAGGAATTGTTTGAAGCAATCACCGGAGTCCCGCAAGCCATGGCTTCAAGAATTGGCAGGCCGAAACCTTCGAAAAAGGAAGGGTAGACAAAAAGTGACGCCAGATTATAGACGAAGGGCTTGTCTTCCCGGTCGATATATCCGATGGAGAAAATGTCATTTTCTTCCCCGTTGATTATATCACGGCATTGCGGACTTTTGTTTCCGGCCAAAACCAGTTTGTATTTTTCGAGAGTTGGATCGACTTTGCGAAGTTTTTTGTAGGCTTTGACAAGAGACCTGACATTTTTCCTCGGTTCAATGTTCCCGAGATACAGGATGAATTTGTAAGGCAAATTATATTTCTTTTGGACTTCAAGCAGCTTCGGGTCGTTGCGGCTGATGATTTGATAGTCCCCGCTTATGCCGTGACGGATGACGCCTGTTTTTTTCTCATCTATCTTATACAATTCCGCGAGATCATTTCCAGTCGATTGGGAGACGGCGAAAATCCGGCTTGATTTTTTGGCAAGCCGGCGCGGATTCACGAAATAATAGTGCCAAAGACGGGTTTTTGCCGTGAAAAATTCCGGAAATCTTTCAAAAGAAAGGTCATGAAAGGTTGAAACAAGTTTGCATCCTCCACTGATTGCCAGAAAATTTATATTTGGCGCAAAAAAAATATCCGCTCCGCCGATGAGTTTATCCAGTTTCGGCCAGCCAAAATACCAAAGAAAAAGGTTGAGTATTTTGTTGGGATACCGAAACCGTTTCAGCTCGGCTTGTGGATATTTTTCGAGAAAACCAAAATTTTTGCTTTTTTGTTTATACGAATTCGAAAAAATGACATATTGATTTTTTCCGTCTGCTTCCAGAAGATTTCGAACGATTTCCAGCGCGTATTCCCCCACTCCGGATATTTTCTCCTCTTCAAGACATCTCAAATCAATTCCTATTCTCATAGCTTGAAACCCATTCTCTCGTCCTACCCTTTTATGGGGAAGGAAAAAAGTGGAATTATTCCTCTTTGATATAAAATTTTCCAAACGCCAAAAGCGTCCCGATGAAAATTCCGAAAAGAGCCGCCACGCCCAGGTTTATCCGCAAGTCCTGGGTGTTTTTGGCGACAACCAAGTCTGTCATATTCACCGAAAACCAGTCTGGATCGCGCGTGTCCGAATTCAAATTTTTTGTCTTGTCCGACACAACGCCCGCCGCCGCCGCCGCCACTTTTTTTCCCTCATCTTCCGATTGGGCGGAGTAGCGGACGCCAACCAGGCCGCTCGAAAGTTTTTCCGCCCGGAAGCTTTTTCCAAGCTGGCGGATCGTTTTGTCATCGGACTTCACTCCGGCGCTGCTCAAAATGTCTTTTGCGACCCCGGGAGAAGAAAGCCACTGGACAATTGTTTCGGCGAATTTTTCATCAGCCTGAAGGCGATAGAACTGGTCATAGCGGTAATCGGCCGTATTCTGACTGGCCAGCCGTCCGACATTGAGAAGAAACGAAGCGGAAAATGTCTGCGACTCGCGAACGGACCAGGCATAAACCGCCACAACGGCAATAAGAGTTGCATACGCGACAACCGAGAAATTTGATTTTAGAATTTTATAATATTCTCGAAGTTCCATAAAATTATTATTTGTAATTCGTAACCAGTAATCAGGATAAAAACAAATCCAAATTACAAATTTCTAATTACGCATTACTTTACAGCTTATGATCTGTTTTTGTGCTTACTCAAGCCATTTTCTATATATTGTTTTATTCTACTCTTAAATATCTCTCTGTCAAACGGAAGGGCTTTTTCGCGAATTTTTTGGGCATCAAATTTTCCAGGATCAAATTTTTTGAGAGCCCCGATCAAGCAATCAGATGTTTGCTCTTCAAAAAATATCCCTTCCTTTCCCTCTTCAACGTGTTCCACTATGTCGCCGCCCCGAAAAGCGATTATCGGTCTTCCGGCCGCCATGGCTTCAATCGCCACAATGCCGAAATCTTCCTCCTGGGGAAAAATAAAAGCTTTGGCTTCGGAATAGGTTTTTGCCAACTCCTCATCGCTCAATCGGCCGGTAAAAACTATATTCGGTTTTGCCATTTTGGAAAGGCGTTTGAAATCCGGTCCCCGGCCGATGATTTTCAAAGGCCATCCGAGCCGGTTGAACGCCTCAACGACGATGTCAAAACGTTTGTAGGTCATGAGACGCCCGACCATCAGAAAATAATCGCCTGTCTTTTCGCCAACACGGAATTTTTTCACGTCAACCGGCGGATTGATGACTTTTGAATTCTTTTTGTAGTATTTTTCGATCCGGCCGGCGACAAATTTTGAATTGGCGATATATTTGTCGGGCCGTTCGGCGCTCACCCGGTCCCAAATCCGGATATAATTCATGAAAAAGGGAACAATTTTTTTAACAAAACCCGGAAAGCCGAATTCCTCGATATATTTTTGGCAATCGTCCCAGGCATATCTCATCGGCGTGTGGCAATAGCAGATATGAAGCGTTTCCGGCCGGGTAATGGCGCCCTTGGCATAGCTTGAAGAATCGGAAAGGACGATGTCGTATTTTGAAAAATCGAATTGTTCAATGGCCGGCGGCATAAGCGGCGGAAAGACGCGGTGATTGGCGCGGGAATAGGGAAATTTTTGAAGAAATGACGTATATATTTTTTTCCCTTTGAAAATGCCGTGGGTTTTTTCCTCGTCATAAATCAGCGTATATATCGGCGCGTAGGGCCAAATTTCCGTGAAACATTCCAGCACTCGTTCGGCTCCGCCGTATTGGACGAGATAGTCGTGGACTAAAGCTATTTTCATATTGAAATTGTAGCTTTTCTATGGGTTTTTGGCAATAAAAAAAGGCGGTCACTCGGACCGCCGTTGCCATGACAGAAAACGTTCCCGTCAGGACAAATATTCCGCGATAATATGAGCTGTTTGCTCGCTGTGGAATAGAGTCGGATTGTGATGGAGCCCCTCCACTATCTCACACTCGTAGTTTGCGGTATCCACCACTTTCTGGATGATTCGGCCGCTTTCATAGGCGGGATAAACCGTATCCCGGTCTCCCGAAAAGAAAACAACCGGGCAAGTCACATTTTCCAGGATCTTGGGAAGCTGTCCCTTGCACAGCTCCTTGAATTCCGCCCAGCGCTGGCG
>JAQUQQ010000011.1 GCA_028716005.1 Candidatus Moraniibacteriota bacterium
AATTCTCCCCGTCAAGAAGCGCCACCGAAAAACTCTGGTCTCCGCCGAGGTCCTTGAAGGGATTGAAACGGACAACTCCAATTTTGTGGATGGATTTTTTGGCCAGATCATTTATCTGATTTGAAATTCCGAAGAGATCCTGAATGTCCTTATCAAGCTCTTTGAGATTTTTCGCGTGTTCGAGAATTGTTTTTTCAAGATCCACCCCGTTTTTCCCGGAAAAAAGCTGCTGCTGATTTTTTTTGATGCGGCTCAAGTTGAGATGGAGAAAAATATTCCAGATCAAAACCGCCAACGCGACCACGACCGCCCCAATTACACTGATTCCTAAGTTATTTTGAATAATAGCCGAAAAAGAGCTCATAAAATTATTCGTATATTCGTATGTGATTCGTAATTCGTAGAGAAATCCTTATATAAACTTAGCATTGAAAAGCGAGTATGTAAAGAAAAACTCCCGAAAATGGGAGCTTTGAATGTTCCCTAAAAAGGTGAAATACTTTTTCGTTATCAATCGCTTCCCAAGATACGGAGAGCTTCAAGCGCCAGTATTTTTGCGTTATCGGGCATTTTTTCTTTTTCAATTTCTTCTTTCAAAAACCATTTCAAATTATTGGTTTCACCATCCGCCGGTTTCAGATCAAAAGTATCCGCAGTCGCATAAAAAGAAAAATCGATGTGCTGATGAAATTTATTTATATCGTGGAGCATGACATGCATCGGCATTATCAATTGCCTTACATCTTTAACTCCAACCTCTTTATCTGAATTATATAAACTAATGACTAGTCCCGCTTCCTCTTTCGCCTCTCGAACAGCCGCCTCTTCCGGCAGTTCATCACGGTCGATATGTCCGCCGATTGGTATCCAGATGTTCAATGATTTGTGAAAATGCAAAAGAACTTTATTCTTGCAAACAATTGTTGTGGTCACCGTAAAGTGTCGAGTGATTTCCATATAATTTTACTAAATATTATTACTCATCGTATACCTTGTCTTTCTCAATCATCTTTTTCTTATCTTCTCCTGAAAGCACAAATTTCACGGCGATGAATTTTACGACTCCGTCCGAACGGTTTTCAAAGGTGTGCGAACCGAATTCCGGCTCAATCACGTCTCCTGTTTTTACAATATGCTCTTTTTCTTCCCCGTTTTCTTTCCATCTCGCGACAAGTTCGCCTTCGATAATATAAATTGTTTCCCATATTTTCGCGTGGTGGTGCCACTTCAGAATTGTTTTCGGTTGCTGCTCGTCATACTGGAATTCATATTCCGGAAATCCAAAAATCCAGGCCTTGCGCCCTTCGGGACTGTCAAAAAACTTTGCTTCTTCTTGTGAAAATATTTTCATCTGAGTTTGTATTCACTGATTATTTTTAATGATTTCGGGTAGCATACGGCATTACAGGTTATCAAGTTTATTTTTTCAACCTTCATTTTTCCGATTTTGTAATTTCGGAATTTTCGGGCTTCTTTCACAAATTTATCGTTCGGCTTTTTTGTGAAGCGGCAAAGGGTGATATTTCCAAAATAGACGGAATTGGAAGTATACTTTTTGTTATCCGGCACACCAATTTCCTTGAGCCCCTTGTCTAAAGAGGATACTAAATCCCATAAAATTCGATCGCTAAAGGCAGCCACAGACATACTTGTCGGAAAAATGACAACATCCTCAACAGCGAAATTGAATTTTGAAAATTGAGGAATGATTTCAGAAAACAGTTTATCTACCTTTTCAATATCTTTGGCATCGAACAATGGCGGATTATTAATGGTGCGGATATTTTTTATCGTCAGATGCAAAGATTCGACGGGATAAAAATACTGATCCGGGTCATAATGTCGCAAAGGCTCTATCACCTCCTTATTAATTTTATCTGAAATATTTTCCGGGACAAAAACGACGGAGGTCAAGCATATCTGGCCGTCATTCGCGTAATCCTTTTGCATGGCAACAAAAGTCGATTTTATATTTCCTTTCGAAATAGATTGCTCATATTCGACAATCAATTTTTTTTGTTGTTCTTGGAATGACTCAGGCATAAATAAAAAATTTATTATTTCTCTCCCCAATCGATCATTTTTCTTTTCGCTTTCTGGGCCGTGAAGCCTTGAGGATAGCGCTTTTTGAGTTTTTCCATATTCTCGCCGATGATTTCCTCAATGTCCCAGCCGAAAAAATTGCAGATGGCCGCCATATACCAAAAAGTATCGCCGATATTTTCCCTGATCCCCGAAGTCTGGTCATTTTCATGCGCGAAAGTTTTTTTGATACAGCTCGCCACGTCCCCGGCTTCCCCCGAAATCCCGAGTCCCCAAGTCATGATTTCCTCGTTTCGATTTTCAAACTTCTTCGCGACAATTTTCACGAATTTTTGGTATTCTTTGAGATCAATTTTCTTTTTCATAAATATATGATTATTTTATAATCCAATAATTTACGAGCCCGAAAGAAATTACAATGATCATTATTACTGTCGTGATGAGAATTCCGATTTGCCCTGCTTTTTTGTATGCTTTCCAGCTGGAATAGAGCCAGAATGGTTGGGATGCGAGATTCAGAAACAAGCCCCATTGAGGCATTTTCATGGCGATTACAACTGTTGCCGCGACCGTTAACCCTGGAATTGCAAACTGAGTCACTTGATCAAATATTTTTTCTTTTTGCATTTTGTTTGAGATTATATATAAATTTATCGCAGTTCGAAATTCAATACTTCGCCAGCTCATACACATCATACGCCACCTCCTCATACGGATGAGCTTTTTTCATCGCCGCAACCACATCCTGAACAACATTTTCTTCGCACAGAACCTCTATTCTTTCTTCTTCAATTTCTTCGATTTTTCCCACTTTCCCAAATGACGGATTGGCGCCTTGTTCCGGTTTGAATCTTCCCGTTCCGCGCGAGCTGAAAGATGAGTGGGAATAGTTTCCCAATTTTCCCCCGCCGGCCGCGTGAATTGCCTCGCGAACCTTGTCCGCATCCGCCACCGGAACAAAAACGATGAGTTTATATTTTTTGGACATATGTTTTTTATTCGGGCTAGTCGGGTCTGGAACCCGCTCTCTTCAAGCATTCTAGGGCGTTTTTGACGATTCGTCCAGTACAAGAATTCGAGGTGTTCGGGTCTCAATTTTGAAACAAAACGGCACAAATGGCACACAAGACAGGGTGGTGTACTACGGAACAGAAGGTTGTTCCATTATAAACCAAAAAACCAATAAATATAGGCAAAATAACAATGAAATAGTTAGAGTAAAAATAAGAATAAATCGAATCGAAAGGATTTGACAGAATTTACTTAATGCTATAAACTATCAATGTAATTAAGTAATGCGATTATGGCTACTAAAAAAGAGCTTCTTTTCTTGGAATTTATCCAAATGGTTGAAAAGATAAAGAAAGCCTCAGAAAATATTTCTGGCAATAATTTGGAAAAGTCCGGCATCACGCCGCTTCAAATTCAGGCATTGGATTATCTAAAAAACAACCCTGGCACGCCAGTTAGCAAGCTTTCGGAGCATCTTTTTATGTCTCTGTCCTCTGTTTCCCAGCTAACCGACAGGCTTTTTGCTCAGAAATTGATAGATAGAAAATCAGATCCCGACGATCGTCGCTCCGTTTTGGTATTTCTTACAAAAAAGGGAAAGCAATTTGTTCAAAGATTTAAAAAAATACAGCTCAAAGAAATCAGTTTTATCACCCGATACATGTCTATTGAGGATATCGAACATATGATTAAAATTCACAAAAATATGTTGGAAAAAATAGCAGAAAGCAATAAATAATCCGTTTAGCATACTTCGATTATGAAAAGATTATTTAAGAAATTAACATCTACCAAAAAAAGAAAAATTATTTCGGCGCTGATTCTGATTGCCATCGTTTTTTCGGTATGGTTTTTCTTTTTCAGGAAAAAAGCGGCTCAAATTGAAACATACACGGTCGGAAGGGGAAATATCACGGAAACCATCATGGAAACCGGCAATGTCCAAGCGGCCCAGGTAAGCGTTTATTCCACTTCAACCGGAATCGTCGAGGAGCTTTATGCAAAAAACGGCGATTCGGTTGAAATCGGTCAGAAACTTTTCAAGGTGAGATCGACCAGTACGGATCAGGAGAAAGCCACGGCCAATTCAACTTATATGACGGCCTTGAGCAATTTGAAAAAATCTCAGCTGGACAAAGAAAGTGCTTATGCCCAACTGCTCAGCGACAAAAAAACCCTGACAGACGCCAAAGGCGATCTGAAATACCAAAAAAATCACGATACGAACACTAAAACCAACAAAAGCTATACTTCCGCGGAGAAAAAATCTCTGAGGCAAGATGTTTCTGCAAAAGAGAGCACCCTCAATGCTTCTCAGCAAAAATATGACGATGCCGACACGGCAATCATCGCCGCCCAGGCTAGCGTCAAAGCGGCTAAATTGTCCTATGACGCTACTCAAAATGCCACTATCACGGCGCAAGTCGCAGGAACAGTCAGCAACTTGTCCGCAAGAGTCGGCGATGTCGTTTATTTTTCCGATATCACCGTGACATCAACGACAATCGCGGATCCGGTTTTGGTCATCGGCGATCTTTCCGGATATTCAGTAAAAATCGGCATAAATGAAATGGAAAGATCAAAAATCGCCCTCGGGCAAGAAGCGACGATTAAGTTTGACGCCATTCCCGACAAAGAATATGCGGGCGAGGTTGAAAAAATAGATGATTTCGGGGTGGAAGAATCCGGCGTGATTACCTATAACGCTTATCTTTCCGTCACCGATCAAGATGAGAGGCTGCTGCCTAAGATGACAGCCAATGTCACCATAGAAACAAATTACCGGGAAAATGTGATAGTTATTCCAACGAAGGCTCTGAAGCCGTATCAAAACGGAAAAGGAGTGCAGGTGGCCCATACCGACGCCAAAGGAAAACAGGTTTTTGAGTATGTCGCGGTCAAAGCCGGTCTTAAAAGCGGATCGCAGGTGGAAATTACCAGCGGTTTGGAAGAAGGGGTGGTAATTTCGCTTTCTGATGCGTCCGCTACAGCCGCCAAATAGCCTGGAAAATTCAAGATTATCCGCCAAATTATGACTCGAAAAAATCCTATCATTTCTCTCCGGAATATCAAGAAAACCTATATGATGGGCGATACTTCCTGTGAAGCATTGAAGGGAATTTCTTTTAACGCGCACGAAGGAGATTTTGTGTCCATTATGGGAGCTTCCGGATCAGGCAAGTCAACACTTATGAATATTATCGGAACATTGGACACGGCAACGGAAGGAAAATATATCTTTAACGATTCGAATATTACCGCTTACAGTGAAGATGAGCTGGCGAAGGTGAGGAATGAAAAAATCGGCTTCGTGTTTCAATCGTTCAATCTCATTCCCAGAGTGAGCGTCTATCACAACGTGGAAAGACCGATGATTTATAGCAGAAAAATTCCGCGTTCCCAGAGAAGAAAGCGGGTCCTTTCCGCTTTGAAAACGGTTCATCTGGAAGATAAGATAGATAATTTGTCCAATCAGCTTTCGGGCGGCCAGATCCAGCGAGTGGCCATCGCCCGGGCATTGGTGATGGATCCGGAAATCATTCTGGCCGATGAGCCGACCGGAAATCTGGACAGTGCCACCTCTTATGACATAATGAGTTTTTTTCAGGAGCTCAACAAAGAAGGAAAAACTATTATCCTTATTACTCATGAACCGGATATCGCCGCTTTTGGGAAAAGAACGATTGTTTTGAAGGACGGGCTGATTGTTGAAGATAAAAATAACGGCTAAGCCATAGATTATGAGTTTTTTAGATGCATTCAACATTTCATTTTCATCGCTGCGGCACAACCGGCTGAGAACGATTTTAGCGATGCTGGGAATCGTGATTGGAATCGCTTCGGTTATTCTCATCATCTCCATCGCCAAGGGCGCAACCTCTTCAATTACCTCGGAAGTGTCTTCAATGGGCTCCAATCTTTTGTCCATATCGCCTGGAAGCCAGTCCAGAGGGCCGGTGCAAGGCGGAGGAAACGTTCAAACTTTGACTTATGCCGATGCCCAATATTTTAAGAATAACAGCGACTTCCCCAATGTCAGCGCTGTCTCGGCTGTAGTTCAAAGCAGTGCGCAAATAATCGGAAACGGGGAAAACATGAATACTACCGTTCAGGGAGTTTCGGCTAATTATTTTGAAACCCAATCCATCGCTGTCGATTTGGGAGAGTTGTTTAGCGAGGAAGATGAGAATTTTTATTCCAAGGTGGCGGTCATCGGCCCGGATGTCGTCAGCGAACTTTTCGGCGAAGGCGCCGACCCGACCGGACAAATCATCCAGATTAAATCCCAGCTTTTCAGGGTTGTCGGTGTTACCAAAGCCAAGGGGTCGAGCGGAATGTCAAACCCGGATAAAACCGTTTATGTTCCTGTGACTACCGCCATGAAAATACTTCTCGGGCAAAATTATGTCCAATCAATTCAACTGTCATTGTCTGATATCACGATTATTGATCAAACCACCGAGGAGATCAAACAAGCGCTAATGGAAAGGCACGGAATAACCGACGAAGCGAATATTGACTTCAATATTACCAGTTCCAAGGAAATGCAGCAGACTTTAAGCAGCATAACGAGCACACTGACGGCAATGCTGGCTGGAATCGCCGGAATTTCTCTTTTGGTCGGGGGAATCGGAGTGATGAACATCATGCTGGTAAGCGTCACGGAAAGAACCAGGGAAATCGGACTCTTGAAAGCCATCGGCGCCAGGAGGAACGACATTCTGCTTCAATTTTTGATCGAGGCGGTGGTGCTGACCATCACCGGAGGAATGATCGGGATGATAACCGGAGAAGTTTTTTCTTACGTCGCTTCTATTATTATCAATATCCCTTTTGTCTTTCAGCTTTATCCCATTCTTCTGGCTGTTGGGGTGTGCGTTACGATCGGAGTTTTTTTCGGGCTTTATCCTTCCCGGCGCGCGGCGAAACTGAATCCGATTGACGCGTTGAAATACGAATAAAAATAGCCAGGGGAAGCTATTTTTCAATAAAAAATTAATAATTAACAAAAATTAAAAAACATATGGCTGGAAAAGACAAACTATATATAGCCGGCACAGTTTTTTTCCTTGCGACTTCCGGCTTCCTAATTTTCTATGAAGTCAAAGCAAATAAATCTGAAAATACCGGCCAGGCCGTAGCCCAACAAAATAATCTTCTTGCTCAAGAGGCTCCTAAACAAGTTGCAGAGGATCAGCCAGATGCGAATCAGCCCGACAGCGTCGGCGATAACACAGCCATATCTGATCCGCCCAGCGATAATGCAACCATTCCCAATCCAACTACAAATCCAAACGCAGAAGAAAATATTCCTTCCCCCGGCAAACCTGGTTCAGGGCACCCGCAGGGTGCGCCACAAAGTATCCCCGATGGTTCCAAGCCTTTTTTCGGGCAAGTAAGCGCGGTATCCGGCAATAAGATTACCCTTAGCTCCATGAATAATTCCACTGTGACGGTTATCATTTCAAGCAGCACGGAATTTACCGGAGGAATAAAGAGTGATATAAAGACCAGAACTAGGGTTGCCGGATATGGCACGGCTGGTTCCGGCGAAAGTATTGAGGCCGTAAAAATAATGATAAATCCGACTATGCCAAGCGGAGGGAATTCTAATTGAAGTAATTTTTGGGTAGTGTTGCAGGGGCGCTTTTTCCATATTTTTCTGAATCTCCCACGAATCACCTACCAGCCCAAGGCGGGTAAACCTTTTAGGGAGATATTTATCATACGAAAAACAAGGTCTTTGCGACCCTGTTTTCAATACTAGACTTCTGAACACTTTCGTGCCCTCTTATTGTTTTAGGGAAAATCCCTTAAGTACGCGGAGATCTCGCATCTCCTCGATACTGAGGGCTTGGTGCGGAGAGAGAGGGAATCGAACGTCGCTTCGCTCTTTGTAACCTTGTGGTTTCAATACTTCCACCCCGGGAAAACTCACGTTTTCCCGACCCCTTTCCTGTTCAAATCCATCACTTGAATAAATTTCGAAAAAATTTTCGGAGAGAGAGGGATTTGAACCCCCGAGAGCATTGCTGCCCTACCGCATTTCGAGTGCGGCCCATTCGGCCACTCTGGCATCTCTCCAATAGCATACTTCAACTGCCGCATTTTTACCCGCCTTTGGCGGGCGTCCACTCTGCCACGCTTCCGTTTTATTTTTTGTGGACAATACTGGACTCGAACCAGTGACCTCTACAGTGTGAATGTAGCGCTCTAACCAACTGAGCTAATTGTCCCTGTCTGTTAAAAAAAACTGAGTCCCGACGCTTTGGTCGGGATCCCGACTTTACGTCGGGACTAATTGTCCGCTATTAAAAAATGTGTTTCGCGTTACGAGTTATGCGTTATGTGAAAATTGTGGACCTAGGCGGAATCGAACCGCCGTCTCGACAATGCGAATGTCGCGTTCTGCCACTATACCATAGGCCCGAACTTTTTATTATTTTGCGAATGCCTTGTATGGACCCTGCCCGCCTTTGGCGGGACTATACGACAGGCCCATATTATATTTTAATCACTCGCAACACTTTTCAATCTCTCCATTTCTTCTTGCAACAACTTGCTATCTTCGCCGTATTCTCCCGAATGCATGTTTTGCCCTTCGTAGCTTGCCTTTTTATGATCAATGTGAAAATTCACGTGAAACTGGAAACCCACAATTTTCACAAAAAGATGAAGCCGCGGAAAGGGCTGGTCGGTGAGCCGGCGCACAAATGCCATTTCTTCGCCTTCGCGCTTTTGAAAAATATATCCCGCCCGGCGGAAAAATTGGGCGGCGCTAGCGGTCGGGTTTTCGATGACGAATTTCATACTAAAAGGTATTAACAACTAAACACTAAAATATTAACGAATCTGATAAAAAAAGTAAAACTCCGCCTCTTCAGCGAGGCGGAGTTAAAAAAATATATGCTGTTTCTGAGACTATTTTTTCTTCTTCGCAACGAGAGACGCGATTGCCGCGCCGACTGCCGCGCCGATGCCAGCCGAGATAATCGCCGCTTTTTCCGGATTTTTTTTCACGAAGTCTTCGACTTTTTTTCCCGCTTTCACGAGCTCCGCTTTGGCTTTTTTGAGCTCTTTGGCCGCCATAACTTTCATCTTTTTTTTGAGCGCTTCCATCTTTTTCTTGTCAATTGCTTTTGCCATATCATTTTTTAATAATAATTAAACCTAAAAGCAAGGCGCCGATTCCCACAATCGCGTAACCGACTCCATTGCTGATTTTCAAAAGATCGTTTATGAAGATTACGATCGCAATCAAAGCAAAAATGAATCCGATGGCAATCAAAAATATCCCGACGACATGTTTTTGGATTGAAACATATATATTGTGAAGCTGCGCCTTGATCCTTTCGACGAATCCGCCGGCCAAATTCTTGGCAAACTCTCCAAGATATCCTTCGATCTTTTCTTTCCAGTCTGTTCCGTGTTCTTCTGAATCTTTATTTTGTTTTTTCTCCATAATATTTTTTCTTTTATCTTTACCTAATTATACACGCTATATTTATAAAGACAACTAGCGCCGACTTATTTCTTGGAATACTTTTCCCAATCTTTGATGAAATTTTCAATTGACCGGTCAAATGTTTTCTCCGCTTCAGCCGAAAAATAGCAGGCAGGAAGGGCGCCTTTTTCGCGATGATGTTTCACGCATTCGCAACATAATCCTTTTCGCGAACAATCCGCGTATGTGCACGGGCATGATTCACTGTTTTTTTCTTTTTGGCATTCCATATTTTTTATTGAAAAATTATAATCTCGAAGCGACAAAAGCGACAATGAAACCAAGAACTGTCAACAGCCCGATTGTCGCTCCTCCTTCTTCAAAAGCTTCCGGCATCATTGTGTCGGCCAGCATCGCGAGAATCGCCCCCGCCGCGAAAGCTTCGATGATCCCGAGATTGTTTGGATCAATTTCCCGAAGGAAAAAATAACTCGCGACCACTATAAGCGCCAAAACCACCGAAGCAACGAGCCACATGGACAGCACAAATTTTTTCGTGAATTTTTCGCGGAGAAGTCCTGGAACGGAAGATATCCCTTCCGGAAGATTGGAAAGAAAAATCGCCGCGAGCATCAAAAAGCCCAAACCTTTTCCGGCAAAAAGCGCGATCCCGAGCGCTGCTGATTCCGGCACACCGTCAAGAAGCGCCCCCAAAACAATAGCTTTCCCATTCAGCTCTTTTTTTCCAGAAAATTTTCTTTTGTGCCGTCCGCCGAGACGAAGGATTGTATAATCTCCCAAAATGAAAGCGAGGCCGCCGAGAAGAAATCCGATGATCGTCGCGTCAAAACCGCCGAGCCCGAAAGCTTCCTCCATGAGACCAAAAGTGAGAGCGCAAACCAGCACTCCCGATCCAAAAGCCATGAAACGGGCGATTGTTTTTTGCGAGAAGGAAAAATATAGCGCCATCCCTGCACCAATAAGGAGCGAAAACCCGCTCGCAATGCCATAAAAAATTACTTGAGTCATTTTTGTTTTTGAACTGGATTAAAATTTTGTTCTTTCAATTTGAGCAAGGGATAAAACAGCGGCTCTGGCAATTCACTCCAAGAAAACCAATCCCACTGCTCCCACTTTTCCGGTTCCATTATTTTTGGTTCCCCGGAATCGAAATCAGCAACCATGTGAAGCGTCACCACGTGTTTTCCTTCTTCTTGCGGGATATCATTCGTCACTGCCTCAAATCGGATATTCTTTATCTTGATTCCGGCTTCCTCAAGAGTTTCCCTTTCCGCGCATTTTTCCCAGCTCTCGCCAAATTCCAGCCACCCGCCCGGCGGACTCCAGGTATTTTTTCCGTGCGAACCGATTCTTTTCCCCATCAAAATTTTCCCGTCCCGAAGAATATATACTCCAATTCCCACTCGAACTTGTTTCTCCATAGTCTTATTTTAAATTGTCGGGACACTGGGAATCGAACCCAGTCTACACGAACCCGAATCGTGTGTACTACCGGTATACTATGTCCCGAGATATTCCCTTACCTTCTTTGCTAGATCATCTGAATCAGAATATTCGATAAAATTATTCGTTACAACTTTCAATGATCCGGAGATTTTCGATCCTTTTTTATAAACACAAAAAACCCGCTTGCCAAGCATTTCCGCCCATCCCAATTCGATCCCAAGTCCCGTCGCCGGAAATGACACTTCAGCAATCATCAAGTCGCAATCTTTAATAATATTCTTTGAGTTTATAAATCCTTCAGTTTCATGCGGAAAAATAATTTCATGCTGCTTGTTCAGCTCGCTGTTTCTGATCGGAGCGTATAATTCTTTTTTATAATCGAACCCTTTTGAATGCCCAAAGTATATTTTCATAAATTGGAAATTTGGGATTTTATTGGAAATTGGTTATTGGAAATTGGAAATTCCAAAATCTCATCCGAGATTTTGGACAATATCTCCACAACTTTTGAATTATTCCGCAATTTTCCCACCAAGTCAACCAGCTCTTCGGCCTGGCCCCGCAACTTCCTTTGCTTCCAGAGAAACGCTTTAGTTGTTTTGTCATCCGGTTTTTTTTCGAAGTATTTGGCTAGAATCGCATACCATCTTTCAATCGTTTCTTGTGAAACATCAAAGCCGATTTTTATTTCCGGGGGATTATTGAGAATCAAGCGCAGCTTTTCCCAATTGTTGTATTTTTCCCAAACCAGTTCATCTTCAAGAAGTTTTGGCGGCTGGTCATGATCAATCGTGTAGGATAACTTATAAAATTCGTATTTGTTGAGAATCTCCTCTCGCCTCATATCGCACCAGAGATGAAATTTCCAGCCGGCTTCAAATGGATTGATTCCCTCAAATTCAAGATCGAGCTCTTCATGCAAAATATGCGTGTCTTTTCTTTTCACATCATCGGCTACTCTTCGGATATCCGGAAACAAAGTCCCGAGCAAGAACAAATCCGCATTCATCGCCGGATGCCGGTCGAGATATTTTTTAGCGTAGACGACGTGAGCGATTTGGGAAGCCATTTTTTGGTATTTAGTATCTGGTATTTTGTATTTAGTATTTCGAAAAAGATTAAAAAACATACCAGATACCAGATACTAAATACTAGCTACCAAATTATTTCACCCAATAACGATCTTTAATTACCTTATCTTCTTCTTCTTTTCTTTCTTCAATTTTTTCCTTTGCCATCGCTCTCAATTTAGGCAGATTTTCTTTGGAGAGTTCTTTCGCCCGTTTCAGCAATATATCCTTTCTGTTTTCCTCCGGATTTTCAATCACTTCCGAAAGCAAAACATCCAAAATCGCCCCAAGCATCGGACCCGGTTTCAATTTCAATTCTTTCATCAAATCGTTGCCGTTCACTTTGAGCATCTTTACCGAGAGCGGATCCTTGGAAATTTTGTCTACCATATATTTGAAGTGGCGAAGTTTATACGGCACCGCTTTTGGAACGCCTGATCCCAGCCGGTCACCGACGCGAAGGTCAATGAGGTCGTCAATATTTTCGAGGCCGACTTTTTTAACCAATCTTCGCACGCTGGAAGCGCCTACTTCATCAACGTTGTAATAGAACATATGGTTGTCGACAAGCAGCCGAACTTTTTGGATGATATCGTTCGAGTATTTGAGCCGTTTCAAAATTTTCTCCACCACTCGCGCGCCGACATGGTCGTGGTTATAGAAAGTCGAATAGGCGCCTTCGCCACGTTTCGTGTCAGGCTTGGCGATGTCATGAAGCAGGGTCGCGAGCCGCACTTCGAGTTTCTGCGACGGACAATTTTTGAGAGACAAGATTGAATGTTCCCAGATGGTATAGATGTGATGGCGGTTTTGTCCGACGCCGTATCCTTTTTCAAGTTCCGGAATGATATACTGGAGCAGCTTCAATTCCCGCAAGAGTTCGATTCCTTCCGCCGCAAAATCAGAAACCAAAATCTTGTTCAGCTCATCTTGAATTCTCTCCAGCGCGATATGCTTCAAGTTTTTCGCGTTCTTCGCAATTGCCTTTTTCGTTTTTTCTTCAATGGCAAAAGGAATTTCTTTGCTCAACTTCCTCGGCCCGCTATTTGCTCTGCTTCGTTTTACTTCGCTCTCATTCGTGAGTGTTGTTGCAAATCGAATTGCCCGCATCATCCGCAGCGCGTCCTCGTCAAACCGCTCGTTCGCGTCCCCCACTGCGCGAATAACTTTGTTTTTCAAGTCTTCTATTCCATTATATGGGTCAACTATCCTCGCGCCATTAAAAATTTTAGATTTTGATAATTGGGATTTATTTGGGATTTGGGATTTGGGATTTGGGATTTCCAGCGCGACTGAATTTATAGTGAAGTCGCGTCTGGAAAGATCTTCTTCCAGCGTCTTCGCAAATTTCACTTTGTCCGGATGCCGCTTGTCAGAATACTTGCTTTCAATTCTATAAGTCGTCACTTCAACAACGCCAATATCAGATTTCACTCCGACGGTTCCAAATTTATTTTCATAAAAACTTCCGGGCTTGGCCACCGAAGCTCCTTCAGGAGCATAGGTGGCAAAAATTTTCATGATTTCCTCCGGCTTCGCGTTCGTTGTCACGTCCCAGTCCTTGGGTCCGACATTCATCAGCAAATCCCGCACGCACCCACCCACGACAAAAGCCTCAAAACCAACGGCTTCAAGTTTTTGGATAATTTCAACAATTTGTTTGGGGATTTTCTTGATCATAAATTTATCCTAGCACGACAAGATATTATTTCAAATTTCTCTGCTCGCTTCCCAAATAATTTCAAAAAGAGGCTTCAGGGATTTCGCCAACTTTTCCGACTCGATCAAAACCAAAAAAGATTCCTCTTCAAGCGATGATACTGAAAGTTTATTTTCCGTCAAAACAATATCCGTATCGAAATTTTTTTGCTTTGGCAATACTCTGACTTTTTGTCCGCCCTGGATATAGGCTCTTCCAAATTTCAATTCTTCCGGATCATCCGGAATAATATGCTTAGCATCTACTTTATATATTCCCTTACTATAGTCCTCGATCCACTCCTCAATTTTATTCGGGAAATGTTCGTGAAGTTTTTTATACGAAGAAACAAAGAAAGCTTCTTTTGCATAATTTAGGCTCTCATAGACATTTTCTATTCCTGCTTTCGTCTCAACATAATGAATCTTCGGCCTTTGTTTTCCTTTATTATGAAGCGTCTGAAGCAACGGGAGCATCTCGGAAAAGTTTTTGAGATTGGTTTTCTGGCGAATGAGAATTGCTGACGGATCAATAGCTTGATAACGATTTATTTTCCCTCCGGGAACTTGCGTCGCATATCCCTGACCGATTAAATTCTCAAGGATTAGATATGTAACCGGCCGCTTGAGCTCGGCTGTTTTTGCGATCCGCGACACCGTTCCTGTTCCCAACTCCAAAAGCGCCAGATATACCTGCGATTCTTTAGGCCGAAAACCGATGGACTCGATAGTTTTTAGTAGATCACTGTCCATAAGAACATACTATCAAAATGTGCAATATTGTCAATAATTATGACAAATATATATTATTAAGCTTTATATAAACTAATATTTGCAATATTTACTAATATTATTATTGACTATTAACAGTATATTTGTTATTATTCGTGGCTAAAATATAAATTGCACCTTAAAAAAGGAGACTAGCGAAGATGAAAAGTGAAACGGTTACATCCATAATTATGGCTCTCGTCTTTGTTGCACTTCTTGGCTTGTTCCCCACAATCATATTTATCAAAGATGCTGAAAGGTTTCGTCTTATCAGCGAAGAGACAGTCTATGCCACAAGTGATTTATCGCATAGACAACAACGCATCACTCTTTACCCCGAAATTAATCGGCTGGTCTTTGATGATTCTAGACTATCCATCGCCTTTGAAATTTCTACTGCTCCCCTCGAAATCATGAAAATGGCTAGAGGCGAAAGATCTGTGATGTTGAAAAGAAAAAGTTATAACTCGCCTCACATTTTCGGATATGCAGGGAGACAAGAAATTCGTGCATACCCGGAAATCGGGTTGGTCTTCTTGTTTGACCACGAAACTTTCGTTGGTCGATGGAATATCAAAGATGCTCCTGAAGCAATTCAAAAAGTTATCTCATCAAGAAATTCACACAAGGAGAAATAATATGCGCCCGCATGGCTGGTATTTTATTATCGGCGCATGCCTGCTGGGTCTTTGCGCACTAGCACATTGGCTTTTCGGTTCGTAAATTTATTTCCCCAATCTCCACTTGCGGCGGTTGGGGTTTTTCTTTATACAAAAAACGAGGGAGTCAATTATATCCACGTGGACAAAAATGACTACCTCGCAATCAGCTAAAAAAAGTGCTCAATTATATGCACGTGCATAAATTTGAGCACTCACGATATTTCTTATCTGTTGTCTTTTATAGTTTACTTCGCTTCATCGCCCCTTCAATCAGCTTGTCGAGAAACTCGGTGAAATTCATGCCGGCAACTTTGGCGGCTTCGGGAGCAAGACTCGTCGGAGTCATACCGGGAATCGTGTTGATGTCAGTGAAAAAATATTCGCTTTCTTTTTCACTCCAGAGAAAATCAACGCGGGCAAGATCCTGGCACCCAATCGCTTTGAAAGTTAAGACCGCGTAGTCCTTCAATTTTTTTTCATCTTCTTTCGAAATTTCCGCCGGACAAACGTGTTTCGAACCGCCGTCTTCATATTTCGCTTTGTAATCATAGAATTCGGAAATGAGCGGAATAATTTCCGTGATTGCCAGCGCTTTCGGATCGGCGTTCCCCATCACCGTCACGGTGAATTCCCTTCCTTTTATATACTGCTCCAAAATCACCTCGTCTCCGTGAGAAAACGCGTCCTCGATTCCCTTCTCCAATTCCTCTTTTGTTTTCACGAGAGATATTCCGACCGAAGAACCGAGTTCCGAAGGTTTCACCATGAGCGGCAAAGATAATTTTTCAACAATTTCATCGAGATCAAAACTTTCTTCTTTTTTGATCACAATGTCTTTCGGTGTCGGCACTCCGTTCTTCGCGGCAATGGTTTTCGCCTTCGGTTTGTTCATGCCGATAGCGTGAGCGAGCACTCCTGAAAAAACATACGGGATGCCGAGCATATCGAGCATTCCTTGCAACCGCCCGTCTTCGCCATATGGCCCGTGGAGAATCGGAAAAACCAAATCAATTTTTGCACCGGCCTCTCCCTCCGCGTAATTCATGAGACTCCGCTCATCATCCGCTATCGTCACCAATTTCTGCGATTCTTCAAGACTGATCGCTCCTTCTTTTCCGATTTTATCCTCATTCATTTTCATGTATTCCGCTCCCTTGTTTCCAATCAGCCAATTTCCGCCCTTCGTGATTGCAATTGGAATCACGTTATATTTTTCCTTGTTGAGATTCTTCATCACTCCCCGCGCCGAAGAAAGCGAAACTTCATGCTCCCCGGACTTCCCGCCGAATACAACCGCAAGATTGATTTTTTTGTTCATATAGTAATCGCTAATTTATTATACATATATACTAGCAACAAAAATAAACTTGCACAAAAGCAAAGGCCGCCAAGGGATTAGACCCAGGGCGGCGCGGTTAGGCCAAAATTATTTCGGGTGTTTCTCCAGATGCTGTTTGAATTCCTTTTCATAACCAGGGAGCGGTCCCTCCGGAATTTCCCCCTTAAACAGAGCTTCCCCGGAAACTTTCTTATCCCCGCAAACTATCTCCGCAAAGCGATAAACAGAGACTTCGAAGGTTTCGCCATTGTCGGCGAGGCAGATAGCCCGCCAATTTTTTTGGTGGATTTTTTCCACCCCGATGAATTTTCCCTCCCTCGGCGCTTCCGGTTTATTTTGGCATCCCGTCAAAATCACAGGAGCTAAAACAAATAATGCGATAAGTATGAAGATACTGTATTTTTTCATCTCTTTCCCTCCTGATTTTTTTCTTTTTTCTGTGCCCTCGGCAGGAGTTGAACCTACAACCTTTCCCTTAGGACGGGACCGCTCTATCCAGTTGAGCTACGAGGGCGGATATTTTAATTTATGATTTATGATTTATGATTTTGGTTAATTTTTACCAGCGCTTCGAAATTATCTTCTGACGCTAATTTTACTTCAAATTGGTGCTCGCACTTTGCGCATCTGTAATTTATAGTATACCCATCCCCTTTTTTGTTTACTCTCATCGGCTCCATCATTCCGCCGCAACTCGCCGCCCGGTCACCCGGATTCACATCGACATGACGCCCCCAAAGACAAACGGGGCAATGGTCGGTATACCCATTGCCTTTCACTTCTGACCCGCACTTTTCGCAAACAAAGTCCTCAATCCGGCGTTGAAATTTTCTTTGTTTTGTCATCATGAGTTTATCAGTGAAACAGTTTCACAAAAAGTCTTTGACGTAGTGGACCATACCGGACTTGAACCGGTCACCTCATCCATGCCATGGATGCGCTCTACCAGATGAGCTAATGGCCCAAATATTTATAATTTGCGCTCGGACCCTGTCCGCCTCTGGCGGAAAATGAGCTATATCTCCGAAATTATTATAATAGTGATTTAGTCACCCTGACGGGTGATCCCCCGCGAGGGGGACTAATGGCCCGTATGCTAATTTATAATAAATAGATTAACCCACTCCGTCAATCGTTGAATATTTTGTTTCATGGTAAAATGTTTTCATGAAGGCTATTTTTGTGAAACATTTAGGCTGGCTGTGGAACAACGCCGAGAAAATCCTCGTTTTCGTTTTTTTTGCCACTTTTTCGCTCAATCTTCGAAAGGTATTTCCCACGTTTGCATCATACCCTGGAGGGGAGTTCAATGAATACCTGACGCCGAGTCTAAATTGGTCAGATGTCCTGATTCTTTCACTTATAATTATTTATATAATAAAAAAGCTTTATAGTCAAGACAAGGGAACAAAAAGGTATCAAATTTATCTTTACAATAGAAAGAGGTTATTGTCAAGTATTGCGGTCCGTAATACGTTTTTATTACGCAACGTTGTGCTTGGCGTCAGAAACCGAATTTCTTCGTCTCGCAGTGAAACAATCTTTTTGTTTATCTTTTTAATCTGGTCAGCCATTTCCATATTCTGGGCCTCATTTTGGATTATTGCGGTGTATCGCTTGCTTATCATACTTTTGATAGTCAACTTTGCCGTTATAATTCGAAATTTGGCCAAAAAAGGCGATATAAAAGCCGAATTTATATATATTAGCTTGCTCCTCGGCGGAATTTTCCAATCTTTATTAGGAATTTTCCAATTTCTCCTCAACCGCTCATTGGGTTTTAGAATCTTGGGTGAAAGCATCATTGGCCCTGATCTCCCTGGTATAGCCAAAATTGTTGTTTTCGGTGCGAAACATATTCGAGCCTATGGAACATTTCCTCATCCAAATGTCCTGGCCGGCTTTCTCATAATTCAGATCATCTTTCTTTTTTCGCTTATCACGAAACGTTTAGCACAGAACGCCTCCACTAAAGACAAGGTTCCACATGAAACAATTTTGACTAGAATTCCCACCTGTCTTCTCCTTGTCGCTTTGTTCCTCAATACAGCTTGTTTTCTTTTGACTTTTTCCCGGTCTGCTTTCCTAAGCCTCTTTTTGATAGGATTGGCACTTTTGCTCGCAAAGTTAGCGGCTAAGAGAAAGTTAATTTGGCTTATAATGGCCATTACGATTTTTTTGCTGTTGCTTCACGGTATTTTAGATGCTTCACGCCATTCGAAAATATTTTTCTTATCAACCCAGTCTCTTGAAGAGAGAAATTCATATCTGGAAGTTTCACGCGAAACAATTGTCGAGCATCCCTGGCTCGGACTTGGGATCGGACAATTTATTGTTCAGGAAATTGTTTCTCGTCCAAATTGGTCGGGCTGGCAATATCAACCTGTCCATAATGTTTATCTCTTGATAACTGCCGAGCTCGGAATAGTAGGTTTGATCCTGTTTCTAATGTTCTTATTGACATTCATAAACAATTATTGCAAAATAAATCGTTTGCCCAGTCTATTGACAACCAAACCTTATTGTATCATAATATTTTCATTTCTTTTCATCTCATTTTTCGACCATTATTTCTGGGACATCAAGTCGGGAATGATTATTTTTGCTATTCCGTTGATCCTGGATATTGTTGACCGTGCGTATATAAGAAAAATTTCTGGATAGTTTCAATTATTTCCGATAATTTATACCAAAATATCAGATACAAAATACCAAATAACAGATATTTAACAAATGTTTGCACATTTTTTCGAAGCTGTTATAATGGAATTACAAAATAACCCCGCGCTTACTGGGTCAAAACAAAAGACAACCGAATAAGAAATATTTCTAGACCCAAGGCAGAAGCGGGGTATTATTATGCCTTAAAAAAATTTCAATAACAATTAACAAAGACACGAAAATGAAAATCGATCTTAGAAAACAGGGAATGGCGCCGAATAGGCCGGATGTCGGATTTTCTGCTCCCAGACCGGAACAAAGATTGGCATCAGCGCCGCCTACTCCGCAATCTACCATCACAAAAGACACCCGGATCCCGAAGGTGATTGACTGGATAATCATTGGGGTCGTTTATCTGCTCGCTTTTCTGACTCCTTTGTTTTTTCTTCCGACAGTGCCGAGTATTCTTGAGCTCAACAAACAACTTTTGATTATCGGCTTGGGAGGAATTGCTTTTCTTGCTTGGATTGGAAAGCTGGCTTGGGAAGGGCGCATTCGAATAAAGAAAAATTTTCTTCTTGTCCCTTTGCTTCTTCTCCTTTTGATTTTTTCGCTTAGCACGATTTTTTCCATTTATCGTGACCAAAGCATGTGGGGGGCCCTAGGAACCGAAAGCTTGTCTCTTGTCACTTTCGTCGGGCTCATCGCGACGTTTCTGGTGATAACCAACAACTTCAACACCAGAAAAAAAATTCAGATGCTTATCCTGACTTTGATTGTGTCTTCGGCTCTCGCCAACGTCTATGCTCTTTTCCAGATTTTCGGAAAGTTTTTGTTCAAGAATCCGGCCATCGCCCAAAACTCTTTCAACTCGGTTGGTTCTGTCTATGCCTTCTCGATTTATATAGGAGCAATCCTGATTGTCACCGTCGCTATGCTTCTAGAGAAACAGCATATTGCCGTGAAAATCTCTTTGGTTGTTCTTGCCCTTCTTTTCACCTTCACGCTGATTATGATCAACTTTGCCACGACTCTCGTGATTTTTCTGATTGGCATGGCGGTTCTTTTGGGGCTCGCAATCATCACCAGCGGAAACGAGGAAAAAAATCGGACCTTGGTTTTCCCGATGGTTGTCCTCACTTTGGTGCTTCTGGCGGCTTTAATTGGAAAAAGCCGTTCTATCGTGAGCGTTCAGCTTCCAGTGGAAGTCGGCCTTTCCCAAAGCGCTTCTTTTGACGTAATCAAGGGCGCCTGGAAAGACAAATTTCTTTTGGGCTCCGGGCTTTCTGACTATGATCTTGCTTATCTCAAAAACAAACCCGCTGAAATCAATCTTACGAATTTTTGGTCGGTGAAATTCAATGAAGGCAGCAGCCGCTTCTTCACTCTGGCCACGTCAACCGGATTCCTTGGCGCTTTGGCGATTGTTTTTCTCATGGGAGCAATTCTCGTCCATATATTTTCTTCGTTTATGAAAATTTTCGGCCGAAGCGAAGAGGGGACATACACTTTGATCGGAGTGGCGGCTGTCTGGATATATCTCACTATAGCTTTCTTCTTTTATCCTTCCAACATCACTCTGGATTTTCTTTGGTGGATAGTCACGGCCTCAATGATCGTGATGACATCAATCGTTTTCCACAAAAAAGAAGAGCTCATAAGCGAAACTTCTTCCCCTCGCGTTTCTCTCATTCTTTCTTTTGTCTTCGTTTTGATTATTGTCGGCTTCATTTCTCTCATTTTCCTTGAAGGCCAAAGGTATGTCGCCGCCGCCGCCTATAACAAAGCTCTTGCCGGCGATGTTCAAGGAGGAAATGTCGAGGACTTGGTCAACAATCTTTCAAGAGTGGTCAACCTAGATCCAAACAG
>JAQUQQ010000012.1 GCA_028716005.1 Candidatus Moraniibacteriota bacterium
TCATCGGAAGACTGATAAATGTTTTCGAAAGCGAAATGATCAGCCAGCGCTTCTCTTGTTCGGGCAATTTCCTTGAGGCGTTTTCTGTTTTTTTTGTCTTCCAAGGATAAATCCAGAAGTTCGAGCGCGCGCTCAAAGGCTTTTTGGCTATAATCCGCATTATTTTTTTCTTTCCATTTGATGGTTCTTTCGACCTCGCTGCCAATGTTCGCCATCTGGTCGACAAAAGAAAGCTGACTCCATCTTCCCGACGTCAGGTTTTTGTGTTCTATATTCATTTTGCGACAAATTTATTCACGATTTCGATTATTTTTTTCCTCAAATCCGGATTTTCCACTCCCCGGCTGCGATTTTCCTGCGACGGTCGCAAATTTATCATGGAATCAAATTCGACAAAATCGTCACCTGGGAGCTCTGGATAAATGTTTATTCCCCAGAGATCATTTTGCTTTGACCCCTTTTCCAAAAGCAAAGCTTCAAGATCCGCATGGAGCTCCGCGTCAATCGCCAAAATCTCTTTTCCCACATCAACCACCGCTTTCACGAGATTGCCGAACATATTTTTGGCCATCTCGTTGAGTTCTCGAGTGGTGATTTTTTTTTCTATAATCTTCATATTTTTGGGGAAAAAGTCAGTATTTATATTATACAGCAGATTTTCCGCTTGTCCATTTTGAAAAAAGACCGGCTTTCGCGAGCGGCGGGCTGTTTTTCGAGAATTCCTAAAGTTAAACTTTAGGAAAAGCTAAACAGCCTCGACCATATGTTGAGGCTGTTTTTTTGCAATCTTGAAGTTCGGCTTGAGAACAGCTACTGACGATTTCCGCAAACACCACTGTTGTTCAATCCGGTCTGGTAACCATTTGCTCCTCCTGCCATATTCAAATTTTTTCCAAAATATCCGAAGGAACCGGAACTCGCGCCTGAACCGCACTGCGCCCCAACCACAGAAGCCTGCTGTCTTCCAAGATTATTCATATACCGGTCAAGTCCCGGAGTCGAGTTCCCGGCGGCCAGAGCCGACAAAGAGAACGCCACAATTCCCGCGGAAACTAATCCCGTTGCAATATATTTTTTCATGATTTTGTCCGTTACGAATTATTTTTGGCTTTTTTGGGGCAAAGCCTGAAACCCCGACCTTTTTTCAAATTGTATTGCGTTTTTTTCACGGTAAACCTACCTCGCCCACTTCTTCCCGAACATATTCCGGTATATTTTCCGGGAATAGACGTCCCAATCGCCATAATCTTTGGCCGCGTTCAGGCTGAAGCGGGTGAAAAATATCCGGCTGGCGCCTTGGCGGAGCGCTTCCTGCGCGCTGGCGCTGATCTGGCTCGCGTTTGTTTTCTTGTCACCTGAAATCATCGCTTCGGCTTCCGTCACCCAAATCGGCTTCGAGTCCAGGCCGAATTCCGCGAGCATTTCTTTGTATGGCCCGACATTGAGGCTCGGCACGTCGCCGGATGAGATGCAATGGACATTCGCGATGTCGAAAGAATTCCGGGCGGCCGCGCTCCCGAAAACCTCCCGATAGAAACGGAGGTTTTGGTCGTCAACATTGGCCGCGCCGGCGATGAGGACATTGGCCGAGGAATCGGCCTCTTTCACCGCGTTATACGTTTGTTCCAGCAAATCCTGATAGTCGATCGAATCCCCGACATAAAAATCAAGCGTATCGGATCCTTCAAGGTCCGGCTCGTTCATCACTTCCCAGTATTTGACCGGATATTTGAGGCCGGGCATGTCGCTGGTCCCGTCGCCGTCGTATCGCTCGACAACATTTCGCACCCAGTTGCGATAGGCGCTCCAGTCGAGCGGATTGCAGCGATGCTGGGGCAAACCGACTTCTCCTTCTTTTCCGCTCGAAAGAAATTGGTCCATATCGGACACTTTGCATCTTTCCGCGTCGCTTCGCATGATTTGGTCCCACTCGGCAAACGGCCAGAGCGTCGCCAAAATTCCGATCTTTTTTCTCGAAAGGTCCCTGACAAGCGCGTCCGTCCGGGCAAAATCGAAAGACACTTCTTCTGTTCCTTGAATGTCGCCCCAGACAAAAGGCCCGGTGTGGGGTCGCGCCCAGCCGGCGTGGTATTTTTTGATCAGTTTTCCCTCGTCCCCCCCGCCATAGAGAAACCCAAATTTGTTACCGTTTATTTTTTTGGGAAGCGAAACGGTTTTGGCTTCGGCTCCCTGGAACGAGAGGCCGGAGAAAAACATGGTCAAAACCGCTATCGTCCAGAATTTTTTCATTATTTTTGTTTTATTTGTTTAGGATTTCTTTCTTTGATTCTAACACAAATCGATAAAATAAAAAAACAGCCCTGACACCACGTCGGGGCTGTTTTCGACAATTCCTTTTTATACCAACATTAAGTGTTGGTGAGAACAAGAATTCACTCAACTCCTGGAGCTCACTTCTAGGGATGATTTTACACCGTTGGAGGCATTTGGCTCGGCGGATTTTGCGGAGGAAGCTTCAGACCGCCATGTTTTTTCTTTTTGAAGAATATGAAGCAGATAATCGCGAGAACGAGGAGAATAAGAATTATCGAAAGCGTTTTGTGTCTGCTGAAGAAACTTTGTTCCTCTTTTGTCTGTTCTTCACCGAGAACCTGCCCTTGCTCTTGGGAGGACGGTTGAACTCCGTTCCCTTGTGCATCGTTGCTTTCCCCTTCAGTTGTTGCGATTTCGTTATTGTCTGCAGTCGTTCCCGCCACCGCTCCCCCCGTCGCTCCGCCAACCGCACCGGCTCCTGTCCCAGCCGTTCCGCCTCCGTCGCCATTACCCCCTCCGCCTCCGCCGCCATTGCCCAGCTTTCTAGCTGTATCTGAAACTTGTTCCGCGCTGACCGTTTCGGGTGATCCGTGCGAAACAGTGCGATAATAGTAGGTCGTATTGGCGGTGAGGCCTGTTATCACCACTGAATGAGACGTCACTTTGGCGCTGTCTTCCGCCGTTGAAAAAGCATAATCGTAGTTCGGCGCCGCTCCCAAAGTCGGGTGCGAGACCGTGTCGTAGATAACTCTTGAAGTGGCAGGATCGTCCGTCGTCCAGGTGATGGTCATCGTGGTTCTTGTGACGGCGCTCGTCGTTTCCGCCGTGATCACCGGCGCGATGCCATAAACCGCGGTCAAAACGTCGCTCGCGTTTCCGGAATTGTCGTAGGCAATCGCTTTCAAGGTTGTGTCTTTGCCAATTGTGATCGGCCTTGTATATTGGTGTTTTGCGCTGTTTGATCTGTCGGGAATTGTTCCGTCAGTTGTGTAAAAAATCATATTCACTCCGCTGCCGCTGTCGGAACTTGTGAGCGTGACGGATTGGTCGGCCATATAATCTCCCGCTCCCGGCGTCGCTGCCGGTGTCACGGGAGCAGCAGTATCCGCTTTCACGTTTTTCGCCCCGATATCGCTGACGTTTCCCGCCAAATCCAACGAACGGTAATAGACAACGTGCTCGCCGTCCACGATTTCCAGCGGCGCCGCGAAGACATTCCAAGTTCCCGTTTTTGAATCAAGCTGGTATTCTATTTTGTCGAAATTCTTGTCGCTGGCAGCGAGAGTGACGGTCGGTTTCGAAACATACCAGCCGTTGTCGCCATCGGGATTGGCCGGATCAATTGACAAACTCACTTCAGGAATGGTTTTGTCGAAAACGATGGTCAGCGTGTCCGTATTTTCCATGTTCCCGGCGTTGTCGACAGCGTGGGATTTGATCGTGTATGATCCTTCTTCCAACGGAGTCAATATATAGTTCCATGAAGTCGTTCCGCTAGCGTCCACTGATGCCTCACCCGCTTGCCAGGTTGAACCGTTCCAAAACTGTCCGTCTTTCTGAATCGTGAGTTTGACTCCCGCCACGCCGCTCAAGCCGTCCGCGGCAGTTCCGGAAATGGTTCCGTCCCAACTGTTACTATAGACAGTTCCCTCAGCGTCTCCCTCGGGAAAAGTTATGTCGCTGGTGGGAATTCCAGTATCCACCACGAAATGCAATCCTTTCACATCTCTGAATTGGTTGATGGAAGGAATATCTTTTCGGGTAGCATTGTCCGCGATCTGATGCGCCAAATAATATTCCCCGTCCGGCAAGCTGGCCACACAATTGGCAAACGGCACCGGCGTTGTTTGCGAGAACGTCGAGCTCCCTGATATATCCACGAGATTCGGCGCAGTTCTCCAGCCGCAAAACGCTTTCTTTCCGTTGGCGCTGAATCTGAATGATCCGTCATCTTGCGCTTCAAAGATAACATACGAGTCAGAAGACAAATTGGCAGAAGGAGTTTCGTCCGTGTATTCTCCCGCAAAAGAAAGCTGGCCGATATTGTTCACATACGCGATCGGATCGGAAACCAAAACTCCGTCCTTATAATACGTATGGCTGGCCGTGGGAGCTTGGGTATCGATAATGAGAGTTTTGCTGATTACGGTATCGTTGCCGGCATTGTCAGTGGCAATCACTCGCATTTCGTAGCTGCCATCAGACAGTGCGGGAGAAACTGCCGCTTCCCATCCGCTGCCGCTCAGAACAGCCGGGTAATCTGTTCCGCCGATATTGACCTTGACGGAAGCGATGTCCCCGCTTGTTAAATTTCCCTTGAACACCGGCATATTGAGGTTGGTGGAATATTTATCCTGAACTGTTCCGTTGGAATATTTGATTCCGGAAAGAGTGAATTCCGGCGCGGTCGCGTCATAATAGTAGTGGACCGGATCGCTCCAATCGCTATAATTTCCCGCGTTATCCAGCGCTTGCACCCGAATAGTGACACCGCCTTGCTCGCTTGGGCTGGGCGAATGGTTTCTCCAAGTGTTGGTCGTTGTTCTATAGGGGCCGCCGGAAAAAGTATGACCATCGTCATAAATATATTCCACGCGATATTCTTTTATTCCTGATCCACTGTCGGAAGAGGCAGTCCACTCGCCTTTTATGGGTGTTGTTTTGAAATATGTCTCATCGGCAGGACTCGTGATAACCGGCTTTGACGGATTCACGCTGTCCACGGTCAGTGTCGCGGAACTCACTTCACCGCTTTGGTTTCCGGCGTTGTCCTCGGCTTTGAGCTGAAGCTGCCATTGTCCGTCAGTCAGATTGGTCGAAATTCCAAGCACGTTGCCTATCGATACCCATCCACTGTTTTCAGAGGTAAGAACATTGAAGATATTTTGATAATATCCCTTGACTCCGGACCCGCCGGCATCAGTCGAGGTCAGCCATGTCCAAGCTTGAGTAAAAAGATTTGTAGGATTAGGAGTGGAGACCGGAACGCCCGGAACGGTCGGGGCCTCCATGGCAGTCGAGGTTTCCGAATAAGGATTTACTGCCTGGACATTGCCGGCAAGATCATGAATATTTTCCACGCCCCATTCCTGTTCGGGAGAAATATACCATCCGGAAGTCGTGAAAGTTATAGTCGCAGTATGTGTTCCGGAATTATACGCGATGTCAGCATGTCCAGCTAAATCAGTATCCCCATATCCCGGCCAGTTGTGCAGGAAATAATTGGCAGGATCTTCGGCGTCGCTTTCATTCATATCTTCGCTGAACACCGCCTGGAAATTTGTCGCGCCTGATCCGGTTCCCGGAAAAACCAGATCGATGGTTGGCGCAGTCCAATCTGCTGTGTATGCACAACTATTCTCGATACCTTCAGCTCCTCCGAACCAGTCTGATTTATTTCCCGCTTTGTCGACTGCTCTTATTTGAACGCCGTAAGTTCCCTCCGTCGGCACTGTCCACCAGGAAGCGTTGAAATACGGCTCGGCAAATGTTCTGATTGATCCGGAGCTTCCATCCGCGTTGAAAGAAATATATTCATAATGATCAAAGTCTGATTCTGTATTAGCATTCCAATACACATCAAAATTTCTTGCAAACGTTGCTTGCCCGCAAGCTACATCTTTGTTGTTAACGGTGTCTTTGAAATATATTCCCGCCGGCACTGCAGGCGCGTGAGTATCAATCGTCATATTCCAAACACTGCTCCAGGCGCTCTTATTTCCAAGACTATCAATCGCCCGGACCTGCCAATAATATGTCCCGTCCGGCGCGCCGGTCGAATGAATAGTTGGAGAGGTCAGATTATTTTGCTCGCTATTTCCATCAGCTATCGAATTCCATGCCCCCACAAGTGAACCGTCGCCATCAACAGTATTTGATCCGGATGATTGGAACTCGTAAGTAATGGCGTTATCGTCAGTCGAAGCGTCCCAAGTGAAATAAAAATCATTTGTGGTTTCATAGCCGTTGTTCGGCTGGCCGTTCACTGGCGTTGTTGGCGCCGTCGTATCCACCACCGGCACGATCGGAGTCAGATGCTGCAAGGTAGCACTGATGACATTTGTATCTTTGTTTATCGTGACAATTGATGGCTCATATCCCGTTGCAGCCACCGTATCTAGTTTATAATCATGCCAAGTTCCGTCTTTGTAATAATAAAGAGTGGAAAAATGGTCTTCATCAAAATCATCGCCATAAGCAATTTCTATATTGATCGGTAAAACTGCTCCAGGCGCGTCAATGTTGAAATAGAAACCGTTCACCCCAAAGGCGGTTCCTCCGCCCGGAACATCGCTCGGATCATTATACTTCGCCACAAACATATCCCCTGTTCCCGTGATTCCATTTATGGCAAGCTCGTCAACATTGATATTTTGAGGAGTGTCCAACAAGACCGTTCCATCGCTTCCGTCGGAATATATTTCCGATGTTGAAGAACAACTTTCATCCAGGCACCATGGCGAATAACTTACATTTTCGCTAACAGCGCTACCCGTTCCGTTTCCCTGTCCGCCCGGTCCGCTTTGGTCTCCCCACCAGTTTTCCGTGGCATCAGTAGTCAGATGAGTGGAATTAACTCCGTTCGAACAATTAACCAATTTATTGTTATGAGCCGTCACAGCGCTTGAATCAGATGCGTCATATCCGTCCGCGATTCCGTCAGTACAGTTAGAAATCATGTTTCCTGCGATTGTGGCTGTAGTTCCCGCGCCATAATATGTCGTAACCATAATTCCGGCTGAAGTTGAACCATCATAAGCCACTCCGACATTATCAGAAATATTGTTATCAGTAATAGTTGCATGCGCTCCCGCTCCCAATTCAATTCCATAATCCAACCAGTCTCCGGATCCTTTTCCCGTGTAATCATTTCCCGATATGGTCGCGTCAGATGAAGAGCCCTTCAAAATTATTCCGACTCTTTCAATATTGGAAAAGGTATTATCGGTCACATTTGTCGTGCCGTTCCAAAGATAAACTCCAAAGCCTCGATATTGGGCATAACGGATATTGGTAAATACGTTATCGCTAATATTTCCGCCTCCATGAGAAAGAATTCCAATCCCGATATTTTTTCCCGATCCATCAAAAGTAAACCCGCTGATATCCGCGTCAACTCCCGATGTGATCACAAACCATCCGCTGGTATCTCCTGGTTCACTTGTCCCTCCTCCTGGCACAGTAGTGCTGGAAGACGGCTGGATGATCGTTGTCGATTTGTTTTCTCCGACCAGTGTTATATTTTTATTTATCGTTATCTGCCCTTCTGTATATGTCCCCGCCGCGACATTGATTGTGTCGCCGGCGCTGGCGTCGTTGATGGCAGATTGAATGGCAGTATAAGCTTCTCCCGCGCCGACTTGATAGGTTTTTGTCGTTTTCGCGTCGGTGTTATACCAAGGGTTGTATATTATGTTTGTTCCAAAAGTGTTCCCGCTGTTCAAAGGAATTTGCTGTTCTATGTCCGACTTTTGATCGGTTCCCCACCAATTTTCAGACAAATCAAAAGTTCCCGAAGGATATATGCAGACGGAACAATACAAGTTATTGGTGAATTCATTGCCCTGGACGACAAGGCTTTTCCCCGCCAGCCCGTCATTCACTTCAATGCCCCTGGCGTTGGCGTCGAAAACGTTACCGGTCAGAGAATCCACTGCTTCATTCAAAGAGACGGCGCCCCAGGAATTGTTATGTATATCGTTGTTGGTGATTTTCGCGCCAGTCGCTCCCGATTCAATTCCAATTCCCTTGCTGCCGGATCCCGTGTCTGTTCCGTCGAAGGCTCCATAAATTTCATTGCCGTCAATTTCAATCCCGATAACTCCGCCCTGAACGTGAATTCCGGAGTTTCCGTCGGCGATATTATAGATTTTGTTATCCCCGTTTATCTTGACCGATCCGCTGGCGCTTCCGGCGTTGATTCCGTCGTAAACAGACCCGTTGATCGTGTTTCCGGAAATCGTCACGTCATCCGGTCCCCAAAATTCCATCGGACGAACCGCATTGGTCAAGATATTGTCCGTAATGACGATATCGCCATTATTATAGGCTGTGATACCCCCAAATGCCTGTCCGGTGATTGTATTGTTCGCGACCGTGGTGAGTCCGGTGATTCCCGGAGGACCGTCAAATTGAACAGCGCGCTGGCCGCCGTTTATCGTGTTGTGTTTGATAGTGTTGCTGCCGGCCGCCACATCTGCTTGCATATAAACCGC
This sequence comes from Candidatus Moraniibacteriota bacterium, assembly GCA_028716005.1. Classification (GTDB taxonomy): domain Bacteria; phylum Patescibacteriota; class Minisyncoccia; order Moranbacterales; family UBA11712; genus UBA11712. The sequence continues at coordinate 8,490 of JAQUQQ010000012.1, forward strand.
GTAAAGATTCCCGGATCCGGCCGTAGCCATATTGACAATGTTTCCATCCGCGGGAGTATCTCCGCCGATCATATTTCCCGTGGAAGTGTTCGCCAGACCGATCGCCACATCATCCGTTCCATCAGATGGTCCGTTTATCGTGTTGCCGGACACTGCGTTGCTGTCAGCGTCGTTCAAACTGATTGCTCTTTTGATGTTGCGGTTCAACTCATTGCCGGAAACGGTCGCTCCATTAGTGTTCGGCTCAAGGTCTATGCCATAAAAGTTGTCATCAACATGATTGCTCCCGACTGTCACCCCGCTGGAGTTCCAAAGAACTATGCCGCCGGCCGCCCAGGGAGCTGACCGGGTATGATTCGTGACAGTATTGCCGGTGATAGCGCCGCCGCTCGCATCTTGAATGTTGATTCCGTTTAACGGTATGGCTGAACCGGTTACGGTATTTCCGCTGATTGTCACGTTTCCGCCAATGGCGAGCAACCCGTCTCTCGTGTAATCGCTGATGTCATTGTCGTTTATAGCCAGCAAAGAATCCCCATAGGCAGCCACGCCCCAACTTTCATATTCCGGCGCAGTCGCGAAGTTGTGAATCGTGCTTGCGAACAAGCCGGCCATTGTTCCGCCGGAATCTTTCACATCGCGGAAAAATACTCCGTCAATCCGCGCCGTCCCCGCGGTCTTATTTTGAGAATCAGCGTCAATCGTAAAGCCTTCAACACGCGCGTCAATTGTTCCGCTCGAAGCATAAGCAGCCAGAATATAGTCATGCGCGGTTCCGCTTTGGGATACCGAGCTTGTTCGTGTTTCCGGAGCGAGTATCGTTGTTGTCGCCTTGCCCGCGCCAATCAGATCCAAGGATTTTCCGATCGTCACCTGCTCTTCATACGTCCCCGCCGCGACATTAACCGTTCCGCCGGTCGCCACCGAATCAATTCCTTTTTGAATAGTCTTGAAAGGATACGCTTCTGTTCCAAATTCGTTTCCGGTGGTGTTGCTCTCATCGACATAAACCGTCGAATTTTCATTGGTATACCCCTCTGACGGTTCTGTCATAATTTCCCAATCATCGCCGCCATCCGTTTTTCTCGCAACCGACTCACCCTCTCCGGGATAATGATCTATTATATCTCCGCTTGCGGCATCAATTTTCACCGAATCAATATCCGCAGTTCCGTTATTGATCGTAACGGTTTCAGGTGAAGAATTGTTCAGCCAGCTGTCTGAATGATAAAAAACAGCCAATCCTCTCGCCGGAATTTTTCCAAGGCTGGAGATATCAATCGATGGATTTGACTCATCTTTTATCGTCCACCCGGATAAATTTATTTCGCTGTCCGTATTATTGTATAATTCCACCCATTCTTGGCCGTCACTGACAGGATTCACAAGAATTTCATTTATCAAAACAGGTCTTTCGCTATCCGGAGCAGGAACAGTCAAAACGAATATCGTGAAATGATCCAGCCCTTTGAGCGTTATCGTGTTCGTGGAATCATCGATTTTTTTGTCGACATTCTTTTCATCATCGACGTTTTTCAGATCACTCTTTTTCACGTCGCTACTTTCCGTATAAAGAACCTCAACGTCATCTCCTTTCACTTTTTTATTGTTATTTTTGTCCGGATACGGCAAAGTCAGATCATATTCAAAAGTTCCATCTTTCATGTCCGACGTGATGTCATAGGCCGTGTCGGACAAAGATCCCAGCGAAGCTTGTTCATCAGCTGTCAATTTTATTTCTTTTATCGTCAGATTTCCCGCTTTTTCCGGAAGCTTGGTGAAAGTGACGGTCACTTTGTCGTTTTGCGGCGCTTTGTATGTTTTGTCGGGTTCAACCGGACCAATTGTCGCTGTTTTTCCGTCAATAGACCAAGCTGCTTCTTTCGGTTTCCCGGTTGAAGCCGCTTCCGGCGTAATTGTTCCCGGCTCTTCCGTTATTGAAGTTGCTGTCTCGACAACTTTTACCAAATCGTCCTGGGCTTTTTTGATCTTGTCGGTTGCCGCGTCCACTTCCGCTTGCGTATTTGCCGAAGTTACCGCATTCGCTTTCACAACTTCCTGATAGGCTTTCCAGGTCTCCGGCGTGTAGTCTTTTTCGGTTGCGGCCAACAATACTTTTTTGTAATTCGTCAGATCAGCCGCTTTCACCAAATCGTCCTGGGCTTTTTTGATCTTGTCGGTTGCCGCGTCCACTTCCGCTTGCGTATTTGCCGAAGTTACCGCATTCGCTTTCACAACTTCCTGATAGGCTTTCCAGGTCTCCGGCGTGTAGTCTTTTTCGTCCACCTTGGACAAAACCGTTTCATATTTTGACAAATCGGCCGCTTCCTTTTTGGGCGCGTCTGCCGCAGCTACCGGGTCGTCCGCTCTTGCCGTCATCAGTTCCATCGCTAAAAAATTCAGCGACGTCATCTGGAGGATCAGAATCAGCAAAATAATCCCGGCTAAAATCTTCTTTCCCCAAGCGACTTTTTTGGATGAAAGATTGAGCTCAAACAGTCTTTTGATGGTTTCCATTATTTTATTGCAAAGAAAAAATTATTAGCAAAATTGCGTATGACAAAAAAGCCAGCGCAAAACGGTTATCCCCACGATAACTTTCTTGCGTTGGCTTTTGATTTGCGCGAATTCCAACAAACCACAACAATATTTGATTATCTTTTATAAATAAAAAGAGACCCTTTCCTTTTGTCTCTTTTTGTTGTCTTTTTTATTTCTTTGCTAATAGTCGCAAATATGGGCCAAAAACGCAACAACTTGCCTGTGGATAACTAAACGAAAATCCATCTTTTATTGTATAATTAACTGTAGGAACTAACCGCGTTGTTCACAACTCTTGCGGATAAAAATATTAAATTCTTCCTAAGATAGTATCTTAGGAACGGCTAGTATATACGGTTCACCCCGGCGATATCTCCGGTTGTCAATGTGTCCTTTTTGATTTCGCCCGTTGAATCATAGCCAAACATCGTGGCATACACTTGTTTCAGTCATTAGCGTAAATAAATTTTACCTTTTTCCCGGTTTCTCGTCAATTGTCGCATACTGGTCTATAATGAAGCCATGAAGAAAATTTTCGCCATCATCATCGTTTCAATATTTTTGTTTTCAGCCCAACATTGCCGCGCTTTTTCCTTCGCCGTTTTTGGCGACACGCAAAGCTTCAAAGGAAGCAAAAGCGAGCTTGGAAAATCGGTGAAAAGCCTCCGAAAGTCCAAAAACGCGGATTTTTTGATGACCCTGGGAGATATGTGCTCCGGAAGGAAATGCGTGAAAAATCTCCCAAAATGGAAAAAGGTTGTCAATCCGTTGAATGTTCCCATTTATCCCACCATGGGAAACCACGATTTGGTCTCGCTTGATTTCTGGAATTCGCTTTTCAGCCCGCCGCAAAACGGTCCGGCCGATTTTTCCGGAATCACCTATTCTTTTGATTTCGAAAACTCGCATTTTGTTGTCTTGAGCACTTCCTTTTATGGATGGCACCTGATCAATGCCGCCCAAAGAGCCTGGCTCGAAGAGGACTTGACCGCCAACCAAAAAGAAAATGTTTTTGTTTTTTTTCACGCCACGGCTTTCCCCGTGGGTATAAAAATAAACAACGCCCTTGATTCAAACCCCGAGGAGCGTGACGCTTTCTGGCAAATTCTTGACGAGCACAACGTGACCGCCGTATTTTCCGGCCATGAGCATATGTTTGAGCGCCGTCTCATTGATTCATCCGTTTTCCCGGGCGCCCAAAACAGCATCTATCAATTTGGCGAGGGAAACACCGACGCTTATTCCATCCCCAAGCCTGTTCAGAGCGTCGAATATTATTATCGCTCGAAAAGCTATCTGGTCGTGAACGTTGACGGGACGCAAATAACCGCGAATTTATATAAACCGGGAGGAAAACTCTTGAATTCCTTCACTTTCTCAAAACAGACGGCTCCAGAGCAAACTTTTTCTCCTCCCCCAAACAAGCCATGACCTTTTCCAACCGAGATAAAACAATCCTCGTCCTCGCCGTCGCTTTCATCGGCTTTTTGATTTGGTCGTCGGTCCAGTTCCAGCATTTCTTCACCAGTATCGTCCCCTATTTCGAAAATCTGACTCATCGGAACAGTATTTTTAGCATTGCGGTTTTTATCGGGCTGGCAATCCTGTCCACCATGGTTTCATCTTTTTCAAGCGTCCCGTTGGTGCCGATTGCCATCATTGTTTGGGGAATCCTGCCAACCGCTCTTTTTCTTTTTTTTGGCTGGATGACCGGCGACATACTCGCCTATCTGATTGCTTATTCCGGCGCCTATCCTTTGCTCAAAAAATTCTTGCCTCTTGAAAAAATTGAATTTTACCGAAAAAAAATTCCGCCTGACGCGGAATTCAAACTGGTTTTCTTTTTTATCATGTCGATGCCGGCGGAAATTCCGAACTACGTGCTGGGAACCCTGCGCTACAGCTTTCTGAAATATCTGGCGATTATGGCACTGGGCGAATTTGTTTTTGCCTTTCTGACCGCCTACGCCGGCCAAGCGCTCGTTGAAAAAAATTTCATCCTTTTCATCGGCGCAGTCTCGCTTCTTCTCACCTTTTTCGCCTATTTCTTCTTTCTTTTCAACAAATACCTGCGAGCGAAATAAGATAAGCGCTCCCCTTCGATAATCAATGTTGCTCTCACGGATGCCAACATTCGTTTTCCTTCCTCTAACCTGTTCGGGATAAACTATTTTTGTTTTCTACCCCAACACCGCCTTTATTCTCCGCACTCCGGCGCTGGAAGCCTCTTCTTTTGTGATTTTGAATTTCCCCAGTTCGCCCGTCGAAGTTGCGTGCGGACCGCCGCAAATTTCCTTTGAAAAACTTTCGATATCGTAAACTTTGACTTTATCGCCGTATTTTTCTCCGAACACTCCGAGCGCGCCTGATTTTTGGGCTTTGTCAAGCGTCATTTCTTCGCATTTCACGGGAATATTTTTCTCAATGGCAACGTTCACCAATTTTTCCACTTCCGAAATTTCTTCCGGCGTCATTTTCTTCTCATGCGAAAAATCAAGCCGCAGCCGCTCTCCGGTGATGTTCGAGCCTTTCTGCGAAACATGTTCGCCCAAAACTTTTCGGAGCGCCGCGAGAAGAAGATGCGTCGCCGTGTGCAGCTTTGCCGCCATTTCGCCCGCGTCCGCGAGTCCTCCCTTGAACATTCCGGCGCTGACGGTGCGCGAAAGTTCCTGATGTTTTTTGAACTCGTCGTGAAATTCTTCTTCGTCAACCGCCACATTGTGCTCGCGCGCGATTTCTTTCGTGAGTTCCAAAGGAAAACCGTAGGTTGAGAAAAGATAAAAAGCTTTTTCTCCGGAAATACGCTCCGCGCTCCGGCTCTCGGCAATGATTTCCTTGATTTTTTTGAGGCCTTTTTCAAGCGTTTCCCTGAATTTCACTTCTTCCTGATTGAGAGCTTCGATGATTTTTTTCGTTTCGCGCCCAAGCTCGGGATAGACATCTTTGTATTCCAAAATCACCACTTCCGCGATTTTTGAAGTGAAATTGCCTTCAATTCCCAGAATTTTACCCTGCCGGACCGCCCGCCGGATAAGCCGGCGCAAAACATATCCCCGTTCGACGTTCGACGGCGAAACTCCGTCCGCAATCATGAAAGTGGCCGCTTTCAAATGATCCGATACAATTCTCATCGGAACTTTTGATTCTTCATCGTCATAGCTTTTTCCCGACAGCTCTTCGATTTTCCGGATAATCGGCTGAAAAAATTCGGTGTCAAAAACATTGTCTTTTCCGGTCATGACGACCAAAGTCCGCTCAAGCCCCATGCCGGTGTCCACGTTTTGCTGCGCCATTTTTTCAAAAGTCGCGTCCGCTTTTTTGTTGAATTCCATGAAAACATCGTTCCAAATTTCCATGAAGCGAAAATCTTTGACGAGATTTGCAAAGGTGTCGTTCACGTCTCCGAGTTCCGGCGAAACGTCATAGAACATTTCCGTGCATGGACCGCAAGGTCCGGTTTCGCCCGCCGGTCCCCACCAGTTGTCGTCTTTTCCGAGCGGCACGATTCTTTTTTCATAATTCACCATTCTGTCCTCGCCAGCGGCTTCCGCTTTGATGCCAACTTTCGCGAACTGATCCTGCCAAATCCGGATGGACTCTTCATCGCGCACCGCGTCCTCATCACCCGCAAAAACCGTGACATAGAGCCGGCGCGGGTCAAGCCCGAGCCATTTTTCGCTTGTGATGAATTCAAAGCTCCATTCAATGGCTTCGCGCTTGAAATAGTCCCCGAGCGACCAGTTTCCGAGCATCTCAAAAAAAGTCAGGTGGCGGTTGTCGCCCACTTCGTCAATATCAACCGTCCTCACGCATTTTTGGACGTTGGCGAGACGCGTTCCCTTGGGATGTTTTTCGCCCATGAGAAACGGCACCAAGGGATGCATCCCGGCCGTCGTGAAAAGCACCGTCGGATCATTTTCCGGAACAACCGGCGCCGACGGGATGATGGCATGCTCTTTTTCCTTGAAAAAATCAAGATATTTTTGTCGTAGCTCCTTTGATGTCATCTGGTTAAAAATAAACTTGTTTACTGCTTGGAATACAGATTCACCGAGTCTCGCCCGCCAAAGCTGTAGCGTCGGCGGGGCGAAGTTCGTTCGCAGTCATAATTTAGTATCTAGTGTCTGGTATCTGGCATCTGGTATTTTAACGCTTATAAAAATAACTTATTTCAGCGAAATTGTAAAGAAAAAGCCCGAAGAATATTCTCCGAGCGCGCCATATCAAACCGAACTCGTGTTTTGAATCACTGCAGAACTTTCATTTTCTTTTTGAAACCGTTGACTTCCTCTTCCAAAATCCTTTGGTCATCCTGAATTTTTTTCATTTTTTTCTCAAGGTCATCTCGTTCGACTCGTATGCGCTCCTCATTTTTTTTCAGCCTCCTCTGCTCAATTTCAAGATCCATCTTCTCGCGAAGAACTTTTTTGAGATTGGATTCGGAGATCGCAATCTGGCTATCGATTTCTGACCTTTTCCGGCGCAGATCGCCCGGATCAGCCTCTCCATCGCCGCCGTTTTGCGAATAATCGTCAAGCAAAGCCATGGTGTCAAAGTAAAAAGTAAAATTTAAGAAGTAAAAAAGATAACTTAAAAGTCAAAACCAGTTTTCAGTTTTTCCTTGCCGTTTTTCCTTCTTACTTTTTCCTTTTTAAGTTATTATCCCTCCTCCCAAAATCTCTTTTCCTCTACAGAACACCGCCGACTGTCCCGGAGTCACCGCCCGCAAGAATTTCCCGCTTCTCACTTCCCATCTCGCGTTTCCCGCTTTTCTTATTATAGCAGAAACTTTTGGCGCGCGATAGCGGATCTGAACCTCGGCCCGCAGAGGCAGCTTTATTTTTGGATTCAACCAATTCATCTCGCTTACCCAAAATTTCTTCGTGAGCAATTTCTTTGGTTCATTTGTGACAATCAGCTCATTTTTTTTGAGATTTTTTTTGGCAACATAATATGGCCTTGTCCCGCTTGCCCGCAATGCTTCCCGCTCTTGGCGGGATGCGGGCGGGCCGATTTCGATGCCTTTGCGCTGCCCGATGGTATAAAGCGGCAAGCCTTTATGTTTTCCCAGAGTTTTTCCCGCTTCGTCAGCGATATTTCCAGGTTTCAGTTTGATATTTTTGGAAAGAAATCTTTGGATGTCATTATCCGCGACGAAACAAATATCCTGCGACTCATTTTCCAGGGTGGGCAATTTCATTTTTTTCGCCATTTTTTTCACGTCGGATTTTTTATATTCCCCCAGCGGGAAAATAGTCTTCGCCAAATCTTTTTGGGATAATCTATGCAAAAAATACGACTGGTCTTTGGTTTTGTCCCTCGCTTGAAGTAATTTGTAATTTGTAATTTGTAATTTGGATTTATTTGGGATTTGGGATTTGGGATTTGGGATTTCCCGCCCGAGGCGGGCGTAATGTCCGGTTGCCACATAATCCGCCTTATATTTCCCCATCAAATCAAAAAGCAGCCGGAATTTCATTTCTTTGTTGCAAACCACGCACGGGTTCGGCGTGATCTCTGTTTTATACGCGTTGAGAAAATAATCAATCACCCGCTTTTTGAATTCTTTTCGCGCGTCAATAATTTTAAGAGGAATTCCCAATTTTTTCGCGATTTTCTTCACTTGGAAACTCGGTTTCCAAGTCGATTCGAAAAACCTGAAATAGACACCGACAACGTCGTATCCCTTTTTTTTGAGCAACGCCGCCGCGACCGCCGAATCCACCCCGCCGGAAAGGGCAACAATTATTTTTTTATTATCAAAACTATTCATAAGAATTTTATCTTAGTATAACTTGTATTTTAAAAAAAGCGAGGCCGCGGACAAGTCCGTGACCTCACAAACAACATAACGAAAGGAGTTCTTCAATTCAATCCCATGGCAGATAGGAGTTCGGTAATTTCCGCTTTCATAGCTGCTGCTCCTCGCTTCCACTCCGTAAACTTATCCAGCTGCAGATCCGTTCCAGATTGCTTGACGATAATTTCCATCTTTTCATCAAGCAAATCGGCAAGATCTTGAAGGCGTCCATCTGCAAGCAAAAGATGATAGGCTGCAGATTTTCTCCTCCCTAACGCTAAGTATAAGTTTACCAGCGCCATAGAAGCTTGAAACAAGGTGAATAAAGAAGAAGCTTCCTTTTCCAAGTTGTCAAACATAATAATGCCCTCCCTCTCAAAATCGCTGGCGCTCCTAATCCAGCCCTACACAATATATTATTTTTTTGTTTTTGTCAATCTCAAAAAAACACAAAAAAACCGCTTATTTGCGGCTTTTTTTATATCTCAATATTGCGAATGCAAATTATTTCGAATCCAGGCTCTCCTTGATCAAGCTCCTCACTTCCGCGAGATTCACTTTTTTCCGCGGCGGCCGGTCGCTTCTTTCCCGCCGGAAAGCTCGGGGCGGCATTTTCGACGCTTCGCGGAGAGTGACGGTTTTTCGCGGATAAGCTCTTTCCGCGCGGGGCGCTGGTGCTCTTTGTTCGTTCGCGCCCCGGCTCCCTTGCGCCTGCTGAATCTTCGCCTGCTGGCGCTGATAGTCCCTGAGGCAGTCTTTGCAAAAAGTCGGCCGCGATCCGTCGGGCTTGAAGGGAACTTCAATGTCTATTTCGCAGTTCGCGCATTTGGCCGCATACATCTGCCTGCCCACATCGCTACGCGAAGCGTTGCTGGCGGGACGGTCACCTTCGGAAAAAATAACTTCCTGGTTTTCACCGGAGCTTTTGATTCGGATAGTCTCTTCCGCTCTCGCCGGTTTTCTTTCTTTTCTGACGCCAACGCTTTTCGCGCTTCTGGGGGCTGAATTTTTTCGTTCTACTATGTTTCCCGATTCCGGAATACTTTTTTGAACCGGCAGATCTTTTTCCGGAACCAATCCGGCCCAGCGAACAATCTTTTCCTCGACAATTTCCCGCTTTGATCCATATCTTTCCCGGGTTATCCGAATAACCTTTTCTTCATTCACTTCTGTTTTGGAAACATCAATGGGCGGCAGAGTCGAAGCCGAAAAAGGATTTCCGGAGATTCCGTCAATCATAAGCTTGATATAAATGCTTCTGTTCGGGAGATTGACCAAATCCTGTATCATAAACGTCGGTTCAAACTCTTTTTCCAAAAATTCCGCGTCTTCCGCCCCGACCCGGAAAACGCACAGCGTTCCCACGTTTCCAAAAACCGCGTCCCGCACTTTTGTCGAGGTGTCTGTCATGAGCTGGCCGATATATTGGTGCGCGATGATAAGATTGAGGCGGTATTTTCTTGCTTCCGACAAAATATTGGCGAATGAATCCGTGGCAAAATTCTGAAATTCATCAACATAAAGATAAAAATCTTTTCTTTCGCTTTCCGGGACGTCCACCCGGGCCATGGCGGCCAGCTGGATTTTGGTGATCATCATCGCCCCGAGAAGAGCGCTGTTGTCCTCTCCGATCCGGCCCTTGGAAAGGTTCATAATGAGAATTTTTCCCTCGTCCATGAGCTCACGGATGTTGAAAGCCGATTTTGTCTGGCCAACGATGTTTCGGATAAGCGAGCTCGAAAGAAACTGCCCCACTTTGTTCTGGATCGGAGAAATCACTTCCTGGAGAACCCGGTCGTTCCACTTTGTGAATTCGTCCACCCAGAAAGACTTCACCACCGGATCGGTGATTTTTTCCACCACCCGTTCGCGATAGCTCTTGTCAACCAAAATGCGCGTCACCCCCAGCAAGGTGCTGCCCGGATATTCCAAAAGCCCCAGAATGGCGTTGCGGAGGATATATTCAAGACGCGGCCCCCAAGAGTCCGCCCATATTTTTTTGAAAACGCCGACCAGTCCTGAAGCGACAAGGTGGCGGTATTCCGCTCCCACCTTTTCCATCACGTTGAAAGCAATCGGATAATCCTGGTCAGCCGGATTGAAATATATGACGTCATTGATGCGGCTTGAAGGAATCGCCCGAATCGCGCGCTCGGCAAACTCCCCGTGCGGGTCGACAATTGCCACGCCCCGCCCCTGCCGGATGTCCTGAATGGCCATATTTTCGATCATGGTCGTTTTCCCGGTTCCGGTTTTTCCGACCACGTAAAAATGCCTCCGGCGATCATCTTCTTTGATTCCGAAAACCCGTTCCTGCCCTCTGAAATTGGTTTTGGCGAAAGTGGTAATCTCTGGCATGAATTTGATACAAATACGCGAATCTTATGCAAATACACGAATATGCGAATAAAATATTCACGGCATTCGCATATCTGCATCATTTGTATTTATTCGTGGATTTGTATTGTATTTCATTCCACCGGCAAATTGAGCGGCGCTCCGCCTTTCTTGGCTTCGATGCGGGCGATAGCCGGCGACATGGCCGACATATCCGGCAAATGCCAAATCGTCGCCAATTCTTCCGTGTTGAGATACATATTCGGCCCGTCATTGTCGCGGGTGAGATAACGGCGGAAAATTTTTCTCTGCGCCCATTTCAAGCGATAGTTCCGGAAATAATAGTTGGCGTATGTTTTTGTTTCGTTGTCTTTGGCAAAAGCGTTCAAATTGGGATCGCCAAACTGATGGGTGAACCCGTCTCCCGCCTGATAGAAAACTTTTTTGAAGCTTTCCCGGGGCGCGACATAAATAACCCTCAATTTCGTCCGGAAGGCTTTTTTGTTGAG
>JAQUQQ010000013.1 GCA_028716005.1 Candidatus Moraniibacteriota bacterium
GAGTTATGGCGCGCGACAAAGGAATGCCGATTCGAAAATCCCACGAAAATCCGGCGCTCAAAAAAATATACAAAGAATTTCTCGGTCACCCCGGAAGCGAAAAAGCGGAAGAACTTTTGCATACGAAGTATATAAATCGCAAAAAATAAAGATATTTCCGTGAATTCAAAAAAAAGAAGCCTCATTGACCGGATGGGCAATGAGGCTTTTGAAGTTGCGGCTTTATCCAGTGAGCCATTTAAATTTTGACAGGCTATCCGGATAAAGGTTTACGCCTTCTTGCTTTGCGAAATCGAGGATATAGCTGGCGAGCAATTGTGTGTCGCGAACAATTTCGATTTCCGTTTTTGCTGACGGCGTGGCGATGGCCGCTTTTTCTTTGAGAAGACCCGAGTATTCAATCTCAATCTGATAAAGCGGACTTTTGTCCGAAGTCAGACAGCGGTCGAGCGATATGTGATAAAAGCGTTTGGTTTTCCGATGTTCTGGCCAAATCGCCCGGCGGCTGCGGCTCAGATAGCCGACATATTTCAGAGGGCCGATTTGATTGGCATAAAAATCAACCACGCTTCGAAATATTTCTGGAGAGTACTGGGTCTTGCGCTCTTTTGTCTCTTTCCTTTTCACTATCGCCAAATCCGGATCAACAAGAGACATTTCTCCTTTTGTAACCGGCTTGAAGGATACTCCCTTGAAGAGAATTTTCAGTCCATCGTTCAGCTGCGCTCCGTCTTGTTTTCCCCAATAGTGGTTGAGACTGGAGGTAGTGAAGGTGAATGGGTAGAATGGATCCGTGCCTATCGCAATGTCATTGTTTTCGAGCTTTGCCCTCAATTTCCGAAAGAAGCCGACTGGATCAGAATCTTGCAACGTAAGCTTCGCTTCAATTTCGCATCCAGCCAATTCTTTGATGAGCGGGCGGGCATAGATCTCGTCAAAATGTTTCTTGACTAGGTTGTATGCCTCGTCCTTTTTCGAAAATATGGGTTGGGCTCCCAAGAAAAGGAGCAAGTCCATCAAGAAAGAATGCAAAATATGGCCTATGTGGCTATTTTCAATTTTGCATTCAACACGTGCGATTTCCGAATCGATGCGTATCAGGTGCGGACCTGATTGTCCGAAGTGCCAAAAACGCATGCCCGTATCAATTGTGACCCGCAGCGGAATACTTTCCGCGATTGGCAAAAAATGAAGGCGGTGATATTCAACCAAAACATATGGCCCAAGCTGTTCCCCATATCGAGAGGATGCGGCGTCGGTGATTTCCTTGATCGAGCGCCTTTCGCGGGGAGATTTTTCCCTGAAGTACCAGTCTTGAGAATCCCGATGTCGCTTCTTTTCGAACAAGAAGATGTCTGACGGAGAGAGCAAAATCCGCGTTGAAAATTCGGACAAGAACCTTCTTGCTTTTAGGGAAACTCCTCCCGGGACGATCTGGTCGACATTTCCGAGATAAACAGTTTGAACGATTTCATTTCTGGAGAAAAGTTTTTTTCTAAACTTCTCCTTCAACTTTTCGATGAAGTATCCCAGGAACGGCAGGAGGATGAAAAACCTCAACTCACTGCGCGATTGATCAATATCTTGATATTTCAAGGTTCAATCCTCCTTGTTTGTCGTTGTGAAATCTGACTAATAATAAGCTGGTTTTTACTTGAATGTCAATCTATTTCGGAAGAGCCTTGACTTTGTCATTTATATTTGGCTATTGTTCTACGGGATAAATTTAAAACAAAAAAATCCTTCATGAGGATAGGAGTCCAGAAAACAGGCAGGCGAGGGAGAAATGAAGCCAGTTCATTGAGTTGGCCCATCCTTTTTTCCGATTTTTCTCGGTTATTTTTTATTTAAGGTGCGGCTTTCAATATAAGAAAAAATACAGGATTGCGTCAAGCAATTGACAAAAGCCAAAAAATACGATAGTATAGCATAGCAATATGGCGGGGTGGAGTCCCGCCTTGGCGGGAGCAGCCCATAAGTAAAGCACGTAGCAAAAAAATTTTAATGTAGTTTTATTCATAGCGGGGTAGAGCAGTCTGGTAGCTCGGGTGGCTCATAACCACCAGGTCGTGGGTTCAAATCCCACCCCCGCAACCGTGAAAAAAATCATCTTCAGAAAGATGATTTTTTGTTTGATATATTTTGCACGTATTTCCCTTAAAATTTATCGGACATTTTGTTATTCAAAACAGCTATATACAAGGCAAATTTTGGGAATGTTTCACAAACAGTTGACTTTGCGTTAAAAATATGCTAATATTTTGAGTTCCTTAAAAAATCTTAGTTGGGGCAAAATAGAAGCTAATTTGGCTTTTGCTTTGCTCCAACTAAATAAACGGCAAAGGAGAGGTATCATGCAGAAAAATTTCTTGAAATTAGCTTTAGCTTTGTTGGCTGGTCTTTTGGTTATCAGCTCATTTGCTTGCGACGATTCGCGAGATAAAGAAAAAGATTTGCTGGTAAACAAAATCGCCAAGATCATCGCCGAAAGGAAAGCGGCTTATAACAAGGAAGTGCAAAGTGTATTGAAGCAGCCTGTAAACTCGGTCCCCACGATCAAAATCGGAGACAAGGCTCTGGTGCCCAGGGGGGAATGGTATCCCGTGAAAAATCCGGATGGCATCAACAACGGAAATATTTTTCATGAATTCAACGAAACCTGCAGTATCGAAGTGGGCGGCATCATTGAAGTCGTCGGCTTTGTCGGGAATGATTTATTGATGAAATATTCTGCTCCCGACTTCAAGCTGACCTACGGTACTTCCTGCCCCTGCGGGACGGCCCTTATTGTTGAAAGACTGAAATTTGTAAAGATGACCGAGAAATACGGGGAAATCATCCGGGCTAGAGATGTCGAAAAGAATTCTATCGCCGACGCCCTGAAGAAAAGATAGCTTTTCACTTCTAACGCCAACTCTGAGGGTGATTCAGTTCATCCATGCCCTGCGCTCACAACGTAGGGCATTTTTTTGACAAATCCCATTTTTTTACTTAAACTAATGAAGCCAGATAGGTTCCAACTATGTCACAAAGTTGCAGCCAATATTCTGAGAACGTTCGTTGCCGGTAAGGGTTCATCACGTTATTCGACATGATGTCCCGTCGGATGACGGGGCAAATCCCACCCCCGCAACAAACGTCCGCAAAAAATTCCTCGGTGTCGAAAGCACCAGGCTTTTTGTTGCTTTACATGAATTGTTACATTAAGATAGATATATTCGCCGGGGTAGCTCACCTGGTTAGAGCGCGGGACTCATAAGCCCGAGGTAGAGAGTTCGAGTCTCTCCCCCGGTACAAAATTGAATATTATGGTATGGGGGCGTAGCTCAGTTGGTTAGAGCGTCTGCCTGTCACGCAGAAGGTCGCCGGTTCGAGCCCGGTCGTCCCCGCCAAAAAATAATCTCTTGAATAAGGGGTTATTTTTGTATGGGGAGAACTGGCCTTTTAACTTAAAACAAATATTGCACAAAAAATAATTTAGGAGTATTCTGGAAAACAGGGGGCAGAGGCAATCTGCTCTCTTTGATAAGAATAAAATTCCAAAAATGAACCTTCGTTTTCTGCTTCCAAAACAAACGATATTCTGTGATTATATTGCGGAACTGGCCAATCTTCAGCGCGAGATGGCCAAAAATTTTCACGGCCTCGCGAACGAATTCAAAAATTTTGAGGAGCATGCCAGAAAAGCCCAAGAGATTGAGCACCTGGCTGACGAACAGACATACAAGATTGTCCATGAGCTCAATCACACATTTATAATCCCGTTTGACCGGGAGGATATTTATAAAGTCGTCCAGGAGCTCGACGACGTGGTTGATCTCATGGAAAACGTGATCAGCAACATCCATGTCTACGGAATCAAGACCAAAGAAAAATCCCTGGTTGAATTTTCCGATCTGATTGACGAAGCCTCCAAAATTCTGGTTGAACTTTCGAACTGTCTGTCGGGGCTCAAATATACTCCGCGTCTTCGGGAGCTCAAAAAGAGGATGCATGACCTCGAAAGCCGGGGCGACCGGATTTTCCGGCGGACTATTTCCGAATTTTTCACGAACGGCCAAAATCCGATGCGGGTCATCAAATGGAAGGATATTCTCGAAGATCTTGAGCGGATAATGGACAAATATCAGGAAGTAGGGGATACAATTGAGGGAATAATAGTGAAATTCAATTAGTCAAAACTTTAAGGGTATTGAAGAATCAAAATTTTCTTGAAAATTAACTCGGATATGATTTCTGTAGCTAAAAAATACTTCAGACGCAAATCTATCACGTATTTTTTCGAAATAAATCATATCCTCAGACAAAATTTTCTGCTAAAATTCAGAATTCTTCAAAAACCTATAGCATAAAAAGTGATTTTCATCATCTTTATAATTCTCATCGCGCTGGTTTTTGACTTCACGAACGGAATGCATGACAGCGCCAATTCCATCGCGACCATCGTGTCGACGCGCGTGCTGACGCCGCGGCAAGCTGTCATTTGGGCGGCTTTTTTCAACTTTGTCACTTTTCTCATTTTCGGAACAGCGGTGGCGGCGACTATCGGGAAAGGGATGGTGGATTTGAGAGTCGTGACGCCGACCGTTATTTTCGCGGGGATTCTGGGAACAATTGGCTGGAACCTGGCGACCTGGTTTTGGGGGCTCCCCACAAGCTCCTCGCACGCCCTCATGGGCGGCTATGCCGGCGCGGCCATTGCCAAAGGGGGATTCGGGGTGATTATTGTGAGCGGGTGGTATAAAACAATCCTGTTTCTTTTTCTTGCTCCGGCGATTGGCTTGATCTTGGGATTTCTCTTGGAAGTCGCAGTGGCTTGGGTAGCTCACAAAAAATCTCCGCGAGCGGTCGATAAGTGGGCAAAAGTTTTGCAGGTCGTCTCTTCAGCTCTCTATAGCCTCGGCCACGGCGGAAACGACGCCCAGAAAACAATGGGGATCATCACTTCGCTTCTTGTTGCCGGAGGCTTGCTCCAAACTTTCCATGTCCCGCTTTGGGTGGTCCTTTCCGCCCAAGCGTCAATTGCTCTTGGGACTTTGAGCGGCGGGTGGAGAATTGTGAAAACAATGGGGCAGGGGATTACAAAACTGAAACCGATTGACGGATTTTGCGCCAACACGGCCGGAGCGACAAGCATATTTCTGGCGACGCATATGGGTGTTCCGGTCAGCACGACCCATGTCATCACGGGAGCCATTTCCGGCGCGGGTTCCGTGAGGCGACTTTCGGCAGTCCGCTGGGGAATCACTTTGAGAATTGTCTGGGCATGGATTTTCACTATTCCCGTTGCGGCGGTAGTTTCGGGCGGGATATATTTGGTAATAAAACTGTTCGTATAAATTAATCATTTCAAAAAAACACCCCGAACCATGTCGGGGCGTTTTATATATGGGGTTTATTCCTTTTCTTCCGCATCTTCCTTTTCCTTCATTTCTTCCGGCGGCATTTTCTCGAACAAGTCTTTCATTTCGCGGACAAAGGCCAACTTTGCTTCAAGCATCTTTTCTTTTTTTCGAAGCAGGGCCATTTTGAAGTCCTTTTTCATTTTTTTGGGCCAGTGGTGCGTGTGTTCCGAACAGCAACTCATCCAGCCTCCCCCCATTTCTCCGCCTTCTTCTTGATATTCTTTGTTCATCATATTTTTTTTGATTAAAAATTATTTTTTAGCCGACCTTTCATAAATCATTACGAAAACAAAAAAATTTTATTTCAAAAAATAAAAAAGAATCCAAAAGATGGATTCTTTTTCCGGTCCGAATAAATTTTTCAAAAATTATTCCGTTGTTTTTCCGTCGAATTCGTCCGTTTTGTCAGCCATCGCGTCAACTTTCGTCGCGTGGACGACGCCGTCCCGGTGTTCCGGCGGGGAATAAATCGTATAAAGCTTCATCGGAGCGTCCGCGGAGGTGTTGATAATATTGTGTTTCGTTCCGGCGGGGATGACGATCGCGAAATCATCGGCGATTTCACTTTCGACGCCGTCAAGAACAGCTTTCCCTTTTCCCGTCTCGATCCTGATGAACTGGTCGAGGGTGTGGACTTCTTCGCCGATTTCCTCGTTTGGCTTGAGTGCCATCACCACCAATTGGCTGAACTTGGCCGTATAGAGAACTTTTCGGAAATTTTCGTTCTCCTTGGCCGCCTCTTCTATGTTTCCCACATAGCCTTTCATAGTTTTTGTATTAAGGGTTATACTATATTATATCATACTTAACCAATATTTATTTCACCAGCTCATGAATATCGAAAAAATCGAGAAAATTGCCGATTCTGAGCCGTCTTTCCGCCTGAAACAAATCAAAAAAGCGGTTTTTCATGATCTAATTGAAAATTGGAACGAAGCGACGACGCTTCCGAAAAATCTCCGGGAAAAATTGGAAAAGGAAATGCCGCTTGAAATTTCAGCCGAAGTTTTTCCATCGAAAGACGGGCGGACAGTGAAAGCGGGGATTAGGCTTGAGGACGGATTGCTGATCGAAGCGGTCCTCATGAAACACACCGAAAAGAGAAATACGGTTTGCGTTTCTTCGCAGGTAGGTTGCCCCCTCGGCTGCCAGTTTTGCGAAACCGGAAAAATGGGTTTCAAGAGAAATCTCATGGCAATGGAAATCGTGGAACAAGTTTTGTTTTTCGCCAGAAGTCTCAAAAAGACTGGCGAAAAAGTGACAAATATCGTCTTCATGGGAATGGGGGAGCCGTTTCTGAATTGGGAAAACGTGAAAAAAGCGATTGAAATTTTGAATGACGACAACTGTTTTGGAATCGGGGCGAGGAAAATTTCCATTTCCACCGCCGGTATTATCGAGGGCATAGAAGCATTGGCCGAAGAATTTCCCCAAATCAATCTTGCCATTTCGCTTCACGCGCCGGACGACAAATTGCGAGGAGAGCTTATGCCGGTGAACAAAAAATATCCGCTTGTGAAAGTATTGCGGGCTGTTGATGAATACATCAAAAAAACCAATCGCAAAGTCATGTTCGAATATGTGATGATGAAAGATGTGAATGATTCAGAAGAACAAGCGAAAAAACTTTCGAAGCTTCTAAAGAAGCCTCTATATATGGTCAACCTCATCGCCTACAACCCAACCGGGCGCTTCAAAGCGTCACCCTCGGAGCGCATCAAAAAATTCAAATCGATTCTTGAAAAAGCCGGAATATTCGCTACCCAGCGCTACCGCTTCGGCACCGACATCGAAGCCGCCTGCGGACAATTGGCGGAGAAGAGATAATTACAAATAATATGGTTGTCTTTGACACGCTCTTTTTTTCGTGATATTTCTATATAAACCTATTTTCTGTAGGTTATTCAGCAAAAAAAAGCAGCTAACTGAAAACAGGAGGAATTATGCGGAAGATTGGGAAATCACTGAAGGGAGTGATTACCGCCCTTGTCACGCCATTCAAAAGGCCCTTTGAAGGAAGGGAAGGCCCCGTTGATTTCGAGGCCTACAAATGGCTCATCGAGAGGCAAATCGAGGGAGGAGTGGCTGGAATTGTGCCTTGCGGCACCACCGGAGAATCGCCGACGCTCAGCCATGAAGAGCACGGAAAGGTGATTCAGATGGCGGCGAAATATGTCGGAGGCCGCGTTCCCGTCATCGCCGGCACCGGATCGAACTACACCGCCGAAGCCGAGGTGCTGACCCTGGTGGCGAAAAATGTCGGCGCGGATGCCGCTCTCGTAGTCGAGCCCTACTACAACAAGCCGACCGAAGCCGGGCTCTTCGACTATTACCGCCGCGTGGCGAAAGTGGGGTTGCCAGTCATTCTCTATACCATCCCGGGCCGGTGCGGAGGCAAAGGAGCCACGCTCAAGGTTATTCTGCAGCTCATGCGTGAAGGCTCCATTGCCGGCATCAAGTGGGCGCGGGAGGATTGGGAGATGCTCAGGGCTATCAAGTCCGAAGCTCCTGACAATTTTTCTATCCTTTCCGGTGATGACAATCAGACCGTCCGCATCATCAAGATGGGCGGGCATGGGGTCATTTCTGTGCTGTCCAATCTTCGTCCTCGTGCCATGGCCGCAATGGTGTACGAAGCCCTATCCGGGAACACCAAAGAGGCTGAGCTGATGGAGGCGCAGCTGGCCTCCCTTATGAAAGCCATGTTCATCGAGACCAACCCGATCCCGGTGAAGGAGGCTCTGGCGTTGTGCTATCCGTCCGTCTTCAAGGCTATTTTCCGCTCGCCCATGGTCCCCATGGCTGACGAGAATCGGATGGCCTTGAAAAAAGTGTTGGCGGATTATGGCCTGCTCGGCGGGCTGTGATCTCGTCCAGGACGCCAACAAATATACAGCATACTTGGCAACTGCGCCGCAGAAGCCGAGTATGCTGCTTTTTTTTGGAAAGCAACATATTTTTACAAAAAACCAGTATGTGTTATTATAAAAGCAAACAAGATGCCTTAATTCATTAAACAAAAAACAATGGAGCAAAACCCAAGTGGCCAAGGGGAACAAAACCAGCCGCAACAGCCTGTGCAGCCATCAGCTGGCGGGCAACCGCCGGTTGGTCAACAACCGCCTCAAAAAAGCAAAAGCAACGCCGTGGTGATAATCATCGTGGTGATTGTGGTTCTTCTCGTCGTGGGACTCATCGGCGGATATTTTGTGTTTCGCAGCATCAAGGCGAGGGTATCGCAGAAGATTGGGCAAACAATCGGAGAAAATATGCTGGAAAAAGCGATTGAGCAGGGCACGGGCCAAAAAGCGGATGTGAGCGCGGACGGGAATAATGTGAGTATCAAGACTGATTCGGGAACGTTTTCCGCTTCCGAAACGGGGACCATCAAATTGCCTTCCGATTTTCCCTCGGATGTTTTCGTCCCGAGCGACGCAAAAATAACCTTCGCCACTTCCACGCCGGCCAATCTCGCGGACGGGACCAAGGCGAGCTTTTCAGTCGGATACGCGGTGAACCAAAGCGTGGACAGCGTAGCCAACAAATATAGGGATGAAATGGCCAAAAACGGCTGGACGAAAGACACGGAAGCAAATTACGGCGCGATGATGATCAGTTTCAAAAAAGGGACAAGAGAAGTTCTGGTCACGGTTTCCGACAGCCAGGGCAGTGAGATCGGCGCGACGGGAGTTTCCCTTGCTGTTTCAGAAAACTGATTCCCGGTCGAGGACCGTCCTCGAGAAAATCTAGAAAAGTATCATGATAGGGCTGGGCGCAAACTCGGCCCTTTTCAATTGATTTTTCCGCTCGGAAATGATAGATTTCGCTTATAATCTTATGAAAAAAGATCAAAACATCATCATCGCGAATCCGGAAGAATTTGAAAGAAAAAAAGAAGCCATGCGGCGGGCGGGGCGGAAAAATTGCACGTTTTGGCCGATTTCGACCGGACTTTGACGTATGACATTGTCGACGGGAGAACAAGGTCGTCGTTGATTGCTATCCTGCGCCAAGAAAAATATCTGACGCCGGATTATCCGGAAAAAGCGCGAGCACTGAAAGATAAATATTTGCCAATCGAATATGATTTTTCAATTCCATTGGCCGAGAGGAGAAAGGCGATGGAGGAATGGTGGAAAAAGCACTTTGAACTCCTCCGAGAGTCGAAATTGAACAAAAAAGATCTGGAGAGTGTTGTCTCTTCGGGAATTGTTCAACTACGCGACGGCGTCAGCAATTTTGTGAATTACCTGCAAAAATTCCGAATACCTTTTGTTGTCATGTCAGCGACAGGCCTTGGCGGAGAGACGGTTGAAATGTTTTTCAAGAAAGAAAAAATATTTCTCGAGAATGTTTTTGTGGTTGCGAACTCATTTGATTGGGATAAAGAAGGATATATCATCAAAGTCAGAAAACCAATCATCCATTCTCTCAACAAGGATGAAACGGCCATTCAAGAATTTCCGGTGTATGAAAAAATCAGGGAAAGGAAAAATATTTTGCTTCTTGGAGACAATCCAGGCGATCCCGGCATGAGTGAAGGCTTTGACGCGGAAAATGTCATAAAAATAGGATTTTTGAATGAAAAAGTCGAAGAAAATTTGAAACACTATGAGGAGGTTTTCGATGTTGTCCTCTTGAACGACCCGCCGTTTGATTTTGTCGTTGAACTTCTTAAGGAGATAGTATAATTTGAAATTATATTAGAAAACTAAATAAATGACCGAATTAAATATCGTTGACGAAAATGATAATATAATCGGGGAAGACACCCGGAAAAATATTCACGAGAAAGGTTTGATTCATCGTGAAATTGCCGTTTGGATTTTCAACGACAGCAAAGAAATACTTTTCCAAAAAAGATCTCTCACAAAAGAAAGGTATCCGGGACTTTGGTCCGCTTCCTGCGCGGGACATGTGGAAATAGGGGACGATTACGAACAAGCCGCTTTGAGGGAGCTTGAGGAAGAAACGGGAATTAAAGCCGCGAAAAAAGATTTGATTTTTATGGGAAAATTGAAAAAAGGAGATTTCAATGAGACGGATAAGCCTGGCAACAACCATTTCAAAATGGTTTACGCGTGTTACTTTAAAGGAAAGAAATCTGATTTGAAACTCGAAGAGGGAGAGGCAACTAGCCTTGAATTCTGGCCGATTGATAAAATTCTGAACCTTCCAGACGAGGAGAAAAAAGACTTCACGCCATCTTTGGTAAACGATGAAGTATATTTGAATATGTATAGAAAAATAAAAAAATTTGTTAACTAAAATTTATGACTACCTATCTCAAAGATTTCGAAAAAATGGCGAAAAGGGGGATCGCGTATATTCCGCTGGGTGTTTTGGAATGGCACGGGAATCATTTGCCGATCGAGACGGATTTTTTGGTCGCGGTGAAACTCTGCGAGGAATTGTCAAAGAAAAAACCCGGCTATATTTTGCCGCCGATATATCTCGGAACAGATAAGCAAAGAATTGTAAAGGGTCAGAAACTGATCGGAATGGATCGACACCTCGGCAAAAAACTCCCGGGAAACACGTATTTTCTCGAGCCGGCGCTTTTTGAAAAAATGATTATTGGACTTGGGAAAACTCTCAACGCGCAAGGATTCAGAAAGGTATATCTCGTTGCCGGTCACACCGGGACGGGACAAATCAACGCGCTGAAGCGTGCCGTGAAAAAAATGCCTGGAATGGCACTGGTTGATCCGTATGATAAGTTGAAAACTGAAGTGAAGCACGCCGACGAGTTCGAGACCTCAATATTGTGGGCCTGTCATCCCGAAGAAGAGAAAATCAGCCGGCGCCGGAAAATCCCGGCAACGGACGACTGTTTTCGATTTTACGGCCGCGACCTTAGAAAAAAAGCTTCCGTGGCACTTGGCCGGAAAATTTTGAAAGAAATGATTGGCAATTGTTTGAAGATTATTAAAAAATAAATTTTATGGCAACGATTGAAGATTTTCACAAAGTGGATATTCGGGTAGGGAAAATTGTCGAAGTCGAATATTTTCCGGAAGCTCGAAAGCCGATGTACAAAATCACCGTCGATTTCGGGCCGGAAATTGGAATCAAAAAATCATCCGTTCAATTGGTCACGCTGTATTCAAAAGAAGAACTCATGGGTAAAGTTATTCTGGGCGTCGTCAATTTCCCGCCCCGCCAAATAGGCAAGTTTCTTTCGGAAGTCCTCACTCTCGGCGTCCCGGACAAAGACGACAATTGTGTTCTCATTATTCCCGACAAAGACACCGCGGAAATCGGTGGGAGGTTGTTTTGAATTAAAAAGAATAAAATATATGGGTTATATTGATGAACATTTTTTCAAAAAAGCCTTTTCGGAGGAAAGTAAAATAAAGAAGTTTGTTTATTATTCGCTTGCTGTCTTTGCTTTGGTTGTTTTGGCGCATATTGTTGGTTACGTTGGAAGGAAGGGAGCTACAGATTTTGAAAACTCAAGCGGGCCGTTCGTAACCATAAAAAATGGATTTAGCTTGATTCTAACTTATGTAGCCGATGGATCGAAAAAGAATATTAATATTATTTTAGCAATTCTTTTAATATTTCTTGCATTTATTATAGGTAAATATTTTGAAGGTTTAAAAGATTTATTCAAAATTATATCTAGTTGGCTTAAAAATATTTATATTAGAAAACAATTAATTTTTGAAGATGATTTTAGTGTTATTAAAGAAAAGTGGCATTTAAGATATTGGGAGGAAAATAATCCCGATAAAAACATCAATCGAATAGAATATTCAACCATGATATTTGAGGCAGAAGAATCTCAAATAGCAAATCATGAAAAAAAGTTTGGCGCGTATTACGATTTCGATAGTCTTTCCGAGGGAGATGAATACGAAGTAGTTTGTTGGGTTAAATCAATTCCAGATTCTACAATGAAATTTCAGGTTTGGTTACATGATAATATTATGGGGGGCCGTTCAATCTGGAGCGCTAGAATGCCAAAATATCCAATCATTCCCAGTTTAAGATATCAAAAAATATCAGTAAAATTTATTGCAACAACAAGGAAAGCCCTTAGAATTCATCTTGAGGCAACTCCCGGCTTAGGGAAAATCCTCGTTAGGAGAGTAAAATTATTAAAATATTTAAAATATTAATGAACCAAAAAATATATTTTACAAATTCAAACGGGCTGAAACTTTGTGGGATATTGTCAAATCCGACGGATGATGTTGCGAAGCCCATTATGATTCTTTGCCACGGGTTTACAACTGGCAAGCACAGCACGACTTATGTGAAGCTCGAGGAATTATTGAACGCGAAGGGTATCGCGACATTTCGTTTTGATTTCTTCGGCCACGGAGAAAGCGAAGGAAAATTTGAGGATATTACGATTTCGGAAGCCGCTGACGATATTTTGCGTGCGATTGAATATCTGGAAGGTCTGGGGTATTCAAAAATGGGATTGTTTGGAAGTAGCTTTGGGGGCGCGGCCAGCATAATCGCGGCATCGAAAACAAAAGATCTTTCACTCCTTGTTTTGAAATCGCCAGTCGCAGACTATATGGAAAGAGAGATGGGGAAAGGGAATAAGAAAGAATTAGGAGAGTGGAAAGAGAAAGGTTTCAAAGACTATTTTGACAGCAAAGGCAATAAGTATAAATTGAATTACACTTTCTTTGAGGATTTTGCAAAAAATGACGGATACGAAGCGGCGAAAAAGATTATTATTCCAGTTTTAATTGTGCATGGCGATGCTGACACATCGGTTCCAATCGAACAAAGCAAAAAATTGAGAAAAACTCTCGCGAATGCGAAGTTGGAAATCATCAAAGGTGCGAATCATCACTATTCCGATCCTGAACATTATCAAAAGCATTTGGATTTAGTTATGAATTTTATTGTTGAAAATATTTAGCTCTCCAAAATCCCGCCAAAATTCAATAATTAGCGAATAAAATCATGAAACTCATATTCCTCTATGGGCCGCCGGCGACCGGAAAACTGACGGTGGCCAAAGAACTCGAAAAAATAACCGGCTACAAACTGCTTCACAACCACCTGGTGCGTGATATAATTGACGTGGTAATAGACAAGAATTCTCCGATATTTTCTCCAGTGAAGAACAAAATGTATCTTCATCTCCTGACGCTCGCGGCGAAAGCGAAAACTCCCGGGATAATTTTCACTTTCTACTACAATCATCCGAGAAGCGAAAAATTCGTGAAGCAGCTCATTCGGAGCGTCCGGAGCCACGGCGGAAAGGTATATTTTGTCAGAATTTTTTGTGAAGAGGGCGAACTGTTCAAGCGTGTGACGAACGAATCGAGAAAGAAGTTCAAAAAAATAATCACCAAAAAATATCTCAAAAGCATCTATAACCGAGAAAATTTCTATTTCCGGATTCCCTATGTCAAAAATCTCGACATCGACAACACGAAAATTTCCCCCAAAAAAGCGGCGCAAATGATCGCAAAGTATTGTAAAATAAAGAAATAAATAGTATGAATTGAAATATAAAAGAAAGTAATCATTAAAAACAAAAAATATGCCACTCCAAAACAAAACAGCGATTGTGACCGGCGCGGCCAAGGGAATCGGCAAAGGAATCGCGATAGCTCTCGCGAAAGAGGGCGCGAACGTCGTCGTTTCCGACATCGACCAAAAAGAAGCGGAAAAGGTGGCCGAAGAAATCAGGAAAATAGGGCCGAAAGCCTTGGTGATTCAGTGTGACGTTTCCAAAAAAGAAGAAGTGGAAAATCTTTTTAGGAAAACCGTCGAGGAATTTGGAAAATTGGATATTCTGGTAAACAACGCCGGAATCTATCCTTTTGTTTCTTTTGCGGACATGAAGGAAGAAGACTGGGATAAGGTGATGAATATCAATTTGAAAAGCGTCTTCCTCTGCTCCAAAAAAGCGGCTGAAGTTTTGCCCGAAGGCGGGCGGATTGTGAATATTTCTTCCGTCGCTGCTTTTGTCGGGTTTGAAAGCCTCGTGCATTATTGCGCGACGAAAGGCGCCGTCAACGCGATGATCCGGGCGCTGGCGCTGGAACTAGCCCCGAAAAAAATCACGGTGAACGCCGTAGCACCCGGCGCCATAGAAACACCAGGGGCAAAAGGTCCGGAAGAACAGATGAAGCAAACAATTGCCATGATTCCTCTTGCCCGCGAGGGCCAGCCGGAAGACATTGCCAACGTGGTGGTGTTTCTCGCATCCGAAAAATCAGACTATATCACTGGTCAAACGATTATTGTGGATGGCGGCTGGACATTGAGATGAAAAATCGTCAATAAATATTGTATTTCCTAAAACCCCATCGAAATTTTTATGGAAAATGATACGGAAAATAAGTGGGCAAATCGGCATCCGTTCGAAGTTTGGCAAAGTAAAGAAGTGGCGGAGCTGCTCGCCGAATTTTTCAGTGCGAATTTTGAAAAGGCGGGGGTTTCGGGAAAATTGGCGGAGAATTATGTTTTGAAGGTTTGGAATGAAAAAAATAAGAAGGATAAAGAAATATTGCGGCAAGAATGCGACGAAATTTTTGAAAAAGTAAAAAATGGTGTGAAAAATCCGCCGGATGAAATCGAGCCCATTAATCTTTTCGATTTCAGTAATGTCGATACATTTTTGGATATCGGTGCGAACAAACTCTCAACAATAAATTATTTAGCCGAAAGGAATAAAAAAATAAGAAAATTCATCGCGGTTGATATTATTCCCAAAAGAAGAGAATTTGTGGATCCTGAGCGCGGTGAATATATCCAAATTAGTTCCAATGCAGAATCTTTCCCAATCGCTAAGGAGTCCGCGGATTTCGTGAATATCCAGTTTGTTTTCCATCATTTTGAAAACAAAAAAGCCACCGAGATGATGCTTGAAAATTGCCGAGAAGTTTTAAAGCCATATGGAAAGTTGCTTTTGTGGGAAGAATCTTTTGCGGAAAAAATGGACCCAAACCTACTCAATATCAACAACGGACTTGGGATAAAAACCGACAAATTCTTTACAGATAAATTTTACTCCCTGGATGAAAACAAGCGCTGGGAATTCATTATTGCGAACGATTGGCTCATCAACGTCAATAATCCGCACATGCCCTGGACGGGGCAATATTATAAATGGGGTGAGTGGATAAAGATATTTCAAGAAGCAGGTTTCGTACCAGAAAAAGAATATAACTTCGGACTGCGGATTAATGGCAGAGTAAAACAGGGGTTGCATATATTGGGTTTATTTAAGAAGCTGTAAACATTTTCTAGTCTTCCAAAACCCTGCCGAACCCATTGTTCCTTGTTGAAATAAAAATAGTGGTTTGAATCCAGTACAGTAATACAGTATACTGTAATAGAGGTAGCTAGGAAAAATATTTGAAGCTAATTTTTAAGTGTTTGTTATGAAAATTGCCATTTGTTCGAGCCTTGATTTTGCGGACGAAGTTTGGAAAATTGCCGAAAAATTGAAGGCGCTTGGCCACGAAGTGATTTTGCCGCAAACAATCGAAAGGATTGCGAGAGGAGAAGTGACATATGACGAAATTATGGAAGAAAAGAGGACCGGAGAAATTTCGAAGCGTATAATAAAGCACGATCTTTTCAAATACTATTATGGGCAAATCAAAAAATCAGACGCGGTTTTGGTGACGAATTTTGACAAGAAAGGAATCAAAGGCTATATCGGCGGCGCGGTTTTTCTTGAAATGGGATACGCGCATATTCTCGACAAAAAAATATATCTTCTCAAAGAAATTCCGAAAATGGGATATACGGATGAAATCAAAGGAATGCAGCCCATTGTGATCAATGATGATTTAAGCCAAATTGTCTAGATTTATGGGGATTCCAATTTCGAAACTGGGCTTGTCAAAAGAAAAGAAAGAGATGCACTATTCCGTCGGTGCTTTGATCGAAAAGAACGGGAAATATTTGCTCATTGACAGGTCAAATCCGCCTTTTGGCTTTGCGGGTCCCGCCGGTCATGTGGACGAAGGAGAAACAGAAATTGAAGCTCTCGTGCGAGAAGTTCGCGAAGAAAGCGGACTTGAGGTCAAAGGCTTCAAATTGCTGTTCGAAGAATATATTGAGTGGAATGCTTGCAAAAAAGGAATGCAAGGACATTATTGGTATTTGTTCGGCTGCGAAACGGAGGGCGAAGTGAAAAAGAACGATCATGAAGAAACATCAATCGGCTGGTATACGAGAGAGGAAATAAAAAAATTGAAACTGGAACCGGTCTGGGAGTATTGGTTTCGAAAGCTGGGGATAATTCCGTGATCATCTTTCACTTCAGTAAATTAAATTACTGAAGTAGACTAATCCGGAGTGAAGAAACGGCCGGGAAAGATAATTTGAAAAAATAACATTCATGCTCAAAGCGATTATATTTGATTTCGACGGGGTGATTGTTGATTCGCTTGAACTATGGACAGAAGCATTTATTTCTGCGTGCAAGGGGAATGGCTTCAGTCGAATAGCTTCAAAAGAAGCGTTTTTAAACTTGTTTGATGGAAATTTCTATGAAGAAATGCTAAAAGCAGGTATCGCAGAGAAAGAAGTGCCTTTAATGCGAAAAAAACTGGAACATGCGTATGCCGAAAATAAAGACAGTATTAAATTGATTGATGGAATGCGAGAAACGCTAGATATTTTAGCTAAAGAAAATCAGATATACATAGTCTCCTCGAATTTCTCGGGAATTGTCCAAGACATACTGGATTCACGCGGCATTGAAATATCCGGGGAAATTCTTGGTGCGGATAAAGGTAAAAGCAAAGTGAAAAAGATCGAATCAATAAAATCAAGATATTTTGACCATATATTTTTTTATATCGGTGATACAAGAGGCGATATGATCGAGGGCAAAATCGCAGGCGTGAAAACAGTGGCGGTTACGTGGGGCTGGCATAGTCGAGAAAAATTAAACGAAGGCAAGCCTGATTATCTTGTAAATACCCCGCAAGAATTAGTTAAGCTAATAAATAGCCTATAGATTAAATGTCGGTAAAGCGAGTATTCATAATCCATGGCTGGGAGGGGACACCGGACTCAAATTGGTTCCCCTGGCTGAAAGCCGAGCTTGAGAAAAAAAGGTTTGAAGTCGCGATTCCGCAAATGCCCAACGCCGATTTTCCGAAAATGTCAGAGTGGATTTTGCATATGCGAAAAAATATCGGAAAACCCGATGAGAATACCTATCTTATCGGGCACAGCCTGGGGGCGGCGGCTATTCTTCGCTATCTGGAATCACTTCCAGCGGGAGAAAAAATTGGAGGAGCCATTCTGGTGGCCGGAGTGGCAAAATCAATCGGCATCGAGGAACTGGAAAACTTTTTCGCCAAATCCTTTGATTACGAAAAAATAAAAAACACTGCGAAAAAGATAATCGCCGTAAATTCTGACAATGATCCCTATGTCCCTCTCGCGCACGGAGAAACTCTGCGCGATAAGCTGGGCGCGAAGCTGATAATTGTTCCCAAGGGCGAACATCTCAACGCCGGCAACGGACTTTTCGAATTTCCGCTTGTATATAGCGAAATTTTGAAAATGGCAGGCGGAAAATAATGTCAGGTGTCAGGCAAATCTATTGAATATTTTTATCTTTTTTCTTTCTGTGATATAATTTTCAATAAAGTAATCCTTAAATAAAAACCAATGAAACAAAAACCAAAGAGGGCGATTTTGGCGAGCGTGGCCATCTTCGCGATGGTCATGATGGCGATGCCCGTCCTGGCCGAGCCAAGCAATCACGAAATGCCGGCGGAGGATGATGTTTTCTGGACTCTGTTTGCCCAGATGACTCATCCAACCGATTCTTCGGGGTGTACGGCAGCTGTCACGAATTATGTCAACAGTCAAACATTTGACAGTGAGGAAAGGCGTCAAGGAGAACTCAATGGAATGCTCCAATTCTGCACGGGAGTTGCGTCGATGCCGGCGGATATGGAGAGCAGCATGACCGCGGAAGGAGTCGAGACAAGTTTGTTCAGCAATTCAAATTGGCATCACGTCTCCGACCTCTATTTCCAGAAATCGGAAAATGGGCAGCCGATGGGACGTATCAGCTTCAGCCACAAAATTGATTTCATGACCTATGACTTCTTCACGTTCATGAATCATTTCGGCGAACTGGTGCAATTCCAGGACGGTTATATCAGCCTGAACGCGGCCATGGTTCCGCAAATGATAAATTATGGGGCATCATTCACGATGTATGGGTTGAATTTCACCGAAACGCCGGATATATATGTATCCAATGGCACGACCATGAGAAAGGCGATTGAAGGGACAGATATAAGCGGAGTCAGCTATGACGCGACTGCGAAAACTCTTACTTTCACTCCCGGTCACTTTAGTTCTTTCAAAGCTGTAGAGAAGGGAACAACCGTAAAGACAATGAAGATCACGAAGGTTGATCCCAAAAACGTTAAATACAAGGCAAAAAAAAGCAAGTTCACTGTCAACGTAAAAGGCAGCAACTTGTATAAAAAAGGGTCGCCTGTCACCTGCACGCTTGGATACAG
>JAQUQQ010000014.1 GCA_028716005.1 Candidatus Moraniibacteriota bacterium
AATTGAAAACTTTTCCCATGTGGGAAACGGGCGCGCCGTGGGTCAAATGCCCCCCGTGGGAAAGTTCCATCGCGAGAACCGTATCGCCGGGATTGAGAAAAGCAAAATACACCGCCTGGTTCATGGGCGAGCCGGAAAGGGGCTGGACATTGGCGTGCTCGCACCGGAAAAGTTTTTTGGCGCGGTCTCTGGCGAGATTTTCGACGATATCCGTATAGGTTTGTCCGCCATAATAGCGTTTCCCTGGATAGCCTTCGGCATATTTATTGGTGAGAATCGACCCGTTGGCGGCAAAAACCTCGGGATAGGTATAGTTTTCAGAAGGAATGAGCTCCACTCCTCTTTGCTCCCTTTTTTCTTCGCCAATCAAGGCGTCGTAAACTTCCGGATCGTTTTTTTTGAGAATCTCCCAATTTCTATTCGCGTCCATGACTCTTTGTTTTAATGAATTAGGTCTGCGATTTCTTTTTTGGAAACAACTTTTCCCGTTTTTTCTTTTCTTTTTTTCACTTCCACCCCCCCGGCCGCAAGGGATTTTTCGCTCACCAACACGCGCCAGGGAATCCCAATGAGATCCGCGTCGGCGAATTTTTCGCCCGCCGAAACATCGCGGTCGTCAAACAGGACCTCGATATTTTTCGCCAGAAGATTCTTGTATATTTCCTCCGCTTCTTTATCCTTTCCGAGGCTGATCAAATGAACCCCAAACGGCGCGACGCTTTCCGGCCAGATGATTCCCTTTTCGTCGTGATGGACTTCGACAATCGTTCCCATGAGCCGCGAAAGTCCGATGCCATAGCAACCCATGACAAGCATCTTTTCTTTCCCGTCGGCATCCATCACTTTGAGATCAAAAGGTTTCGTGAATTTGTCCATCAGTTTGAAAATATTCCCGACTTCAATCGCTTTTTCTTCCTTGAATTTTTTCCCACCGCAAACGGGACAAACCGGCGTTTCGGATTTTATTTCCTTGTTCACCGCGTTTTGGCATTTTTCGCAAATATATATCGTGTCTTCCCCCGCAGCCGTCACGGTTTGAAATTCGTGCGAGTATTTTGAAAATGACCCGCCGGACGCGAAAGCGAGATATGTTTTTTCTTTGAGCCCGGCTCTTTCAAAAATTTTGAAATAGGCTTTTTTCGCTTTTTCATAATACGCGTCCAGGTCTTTTTCGGCGATATGGAAAGAATACAAGTCTTTCATCAAAAATTCCCGCCCGCGCAAAATTCCGGACTTTGCCCGAAGCTCCATTCGAAATTTGGTCTGGAATTGGTAGGCGGCGAACGGCAGATCTTTGTAGGAACTCACAAATTTTTTCATGAGAGGCGCGATCACTTCCTCATGCGTCGGTCCGAGCGCGAATTCCCGTCCGCTCGCGTCTTTCACTTTATAGAGATCGTCCATTTTGCTCCAGCGCCCCGTTTTTTCCCAATTTTCTTTGGGATGAAGGGCCGGCATTTCAAATTCTTGTCCGCCGATGGCGTCAATCTCTTCGCGAATGATCTGCTCTATTTTTTTCATTACTCTCAAACCAAGGGGAAGAATTGTATAAACTCCCGCCATCAATTTGTCGACAAAACCGCCGCGCGTCAAAAATTGGGCGTTGACGCTCACTTCGCCCGCCGGCGCGTTTTTTTGGGTTTTCGAAAAGAATTGAGATTGCTTCATGTTTAAAGAATAATGAAATTTATAGTTAATGTCAAAAAAAGAGGCCCCTCATCCCAAAGGGCCCCAAAGTAATGCTTTTGTTCACTTTGCTGAAAACTCAATTCTTCTCAAAGGAAGCCAGAGCAGGTCTGCGTATGCCACACTTCCGACCATGTCCCCGCAACGGAAAACAAAACCTCCTTTTTCTCTGCGCGCAGTTATGAGGTTGCTCAAAAGATCCAAATCTTCCGAACATCCGAGATAAGCCAAAATCTCACCCATGAAATTGATCAGCAAACCTTTGGGGACATCATCTTGAAATT
Organism: Candidatus Moraniibacteriota bacterium; assembly: GCA_028716005.1. Classification (GTDB taxonomy): domain Bacteria; phylum Patescibacteriota; class Minisyncoccia; order Moranbacterales; family UBA11712; genus UBA11712. Next base: position 1,971 of record JAQUQQ010000014.1, read on the forward strand.
CGAAAGCCAGTCCGGCAAGTTCCCCTCCGGGATCCAGCAGGCAGTTGACAACCAGAATGACTTTGCTGTGAAAATACTTCTGTTCAGCAAAGCCATTATCGAGCGAGCTTAGGGGACGACGCAAAAAACCATTAGCCGTCAACACCCCGTCGAGCTTATTGAAAGAATTTTTTTCAGCCGCTTCAGCGTTTAGAACACTGAAAAGAAACACAACGACAACCGCAAAGAAGAGTTTGTTTTTCAAAGTGCCTGGCCTCCTGCGAGCAAGATTATATTTTCTTTCTAACTTCTTGTATCACCCACTCCGGCGTCGATGCGCCGGCACTTATGGCCACTTTTTTTATATTCTTAATCCAGCTTTTTTTCAACTGGTTGGCGTTTTCGATGAGATATGATTTCGGATTCAAGGATTTCGCGATCTCAAAAAGCCTTTTGGTGTTCGCGCTGTCAAGACCGCCAATGATGATCACCGCGTCATTGCTTTTCGCCAGTTTTCGGACTTCATTTTGCCGTTTGTCGGTTGAATCGCAGATGGTGTTGAAATACGCGAAATTTGGAAGATTTTTTGACAGATAATTTTTTATTTTCTTGAATTCGGCGACATTCTGCGTTGTTTGCGAAATCAGACAGTATCTCTTTTTTTTATCAAATTTTATTTTTTTAATATCTTCCAGGCTGCTTGCGATAATTGCTTTATTTTTCGACCACTCTTTTATACCCTTTACTTCTTTATGGTTTTTATCGCCGAATATAATCGTTTGCCACCCCTTTTTGACGAAGTTTTGAGCCAATCTTTGCGCTTTCATCACTTTGGGGCAGGTGGTGTCGATTATGCGGAGGCCATTTCGGTTGGCTTTTTCATAAAGGCTCGGCCCGACTCCATGCGCCGTGAAAATGACCGCCCCGTCCCTCATCTCGGACAGTTGCTTGATTTCTTTGATTCCCTTTTTTTTGAGTTCTGCGCAGACATCCCCGTTGTGAACCAGTTTACCCAGCATGTATATCTTTTCACAATCAAAAGAATTCATCTTTGCCAAATCATAAGCCCGTTTCACCCCAAAACAAAAACCGGCGTTTTTAGCAACAGTTATTTTCATGATATTTTTATGGCTAATTTATTCCCTTTTTTGAATTTTATTTCTTTTATATTCCCCACTGCCTTCATATCATCAATCGATTCTTGAATTGCTATTTTGGTTTTCGCGTCGCAGGAAATTTCCACTTTTTCGAGTTCCGCTTTCATTGAAAGCCCTCTCTCGGCTTTGTGTTTTCGCATCGCGGCGACGATTTCAACGAGAATCTTTCCGGCTTTTATTTTTTTCTTGTCGGCCAGTTTTTTGTCAGCTTCCGGCCAGCCACAAAGGTGGATTGACTTCGCGTCTTTAGCGCTCTTGAAAAAAGTTTGATATATTTCTTCCGTCGCGAATGGAATAAACGGCGCCAGGAGCCGCAGGAGTGTGAACAACACCGAATATAGCGTGTATTGGGCTGACTCGCGTCCCTTTTTGTTTTTCGGGCTTTCGTCGTATAATCTATTCTTGACGATTTCGATATAGTTGTCGGCCAATTTTATCCAGAAAAACTTTTCCATTGCCATTTTCGCCGAAGAATAATCGTATTTTTCAAAACTTTTCGTCGTCGTCGCAACCAGCTCCTGCAGCTCCGCCAAAATCCACTTGTCAGTTGGATAAAGATTCGCTCTTATTCGTTTATAATTCGCTCCTATTCGCGAGTTATTTAATTCGCGAGTGTTTATATTCATCATCACAAACCTGGTTGCGTTCCAAAGTTTCGTCAAAAACTTCTTCCCCGCCTGGATTTCTTCCTCGGAAAAATTGATATTTTGGCCGAGAGTCCGCCCCGCCGCCCAAAATCGAAGGGCATCCGCCCCAAAATTTTCAATGATCTTTTGCGGCTCGACGGTGTTTCCGAGACTCTTCGACATTTTCCGACCGGCAGAATCGAGAACGTGGCCCGAAATCATCACTTCGCTCCAGGGAATTTTTTCAAAATGATAGTTTGACCGGACGACCGTATAGAAAAGCCAGGTGGAAATGATATCATGCGCCTGCGGGCGCAAATTCATCGGAATCATTTTTTCCACATCATTTTCTTTATAAAACAACTGCAAAGCGAGCACGGGAGAAAGCGAACTTGTCGCCCAGGTATCCATCACGTCACGCTCGGGAATAAATTTTGAGCCGCCGCATTTTTCGCATTTTCCCTTGGGTTTCGCGGAGAGCGGATCAATCGGCAAATCTTTTTCATCCGCCAGTTTCACTTCCCCGCATTTCGCGCAATACCAAACCGGAAATGGAATTCCAAAAAAGCGCTGCCTCGATATGCACCAGTCCCAATTGAGTCCTTTGATCCAATTTTCAAGACGCGTTCGCATGAATTCGGGATGCCATTTGATCTCTTCGCCGAGCCCGATAAGTTTTTTCTTCTCCCCCAAGACTTTGACATACCACTGCTCGGAATTGAGAATTTCCACTTCTGTTTTGCAGCGCTCATGGATATTCAAAGTGTGGGCGATTTTCTTTTGGCCAATCAGCAGATTTTTCTTTTTGAGATCCTCAATGATTTTGCTGCGAGCGTCTTTCGCGGAAAGACCCGCGTATTTTTTGGCTTTTTCAGTCATCAGGCCGGCTTTGTCAAGGGACACCGCCAAAGGAAGCTTGTATTCCTTGAACCATTCGACGTCCGTTTTGTCCCCAAAGGTGCAGCACATCACCGCTCCGCTGCCTTTTTTCATGTCCACCTTTTTGTCGGCCATGATTTCGACGCGGTTTTGGAAAATCGGGACTTGGGCTTTTTGGCCAATCAATTTTTTGTATCTTTTGTCGCCGGGATGCACAAAAACAGCCACGCAGCTCGAAAGCAGCTCGGGGCGAGTTGTGGCGATCACAAGATTTTTTTTGTTCGGTAATTTGAAAACGATATCATTGAAAAAAGTTTCGGCTTCCTTGTCTTCAAGTTCGGCCTGGGCGATAGCTGTTTGGCAATGCGGACACCAGACAACCGGCGCTTCCTGGCGGTAAACTTTTTGCTTTTTATATAAGTCAATGAAAAACTTTTGGCTGACGCGGCGGCAATTGTCGTCGATGGTTGAATATATTTTTGAAAAATCGCAGGACATTCCGATTTTCTTCCAGTCCGCGACAAAATCAGGAGTGATTTCTTTCAAAGTCTCGTTGCAAAGGTCAATGAAATCCTGCCTCTTCATCTTGCTCGCCCGGACTTTTTTCAGTTTCTCGACCAGCCTTTCGGTCGGGAGGCCATTGTCATCCGTTCCGAAGGGAAATAAAACATTTTTTCCGCGCATTTTTTGGTATCTCGCGACGAAATCCTCGTGGGTGTAGGAATACGCGTGGCCGATGTGCATTTTTCCGCTCACCGTTGGCGGCGGCGTGTCAATAGAAAAAACATCACCCTTGTTTTTAGGGCTGAACTTGTATATTCCTTCTTTCTCCCAAAACACGAGCCACTTCGGCTCAGTTTCGGAAGGATTGTAGCGCTTGGATATTTCTTTCATAAAGTTATTCGAGGTCTCACCTCGAATAGAACGCGTTATTTCCTCACTTTCACTTTCAAATCCTTTTCGAGCGCAGAGATTATTTTTTTCATCACGGCATCGATTTCAGCGGAGGTCAGGGTTTTCGCGTCGGAGCCGATTTTGAGGCGCAGCGCCAGACTTTTCTCGCCTTCTTTTTCAAAAACGTCGAAGAGATTAATATTTTTCACGAGATTTCCGCCGGATTTTTTGATACTCGCCACAATATCGCTGTATTTCGTTTCTTTCTCAACAAACATTGACAAGTCGCGCTCAACAATCGGTAATTTGCTAACTGCTTTGTATTGTTTTTCGGGCAATTTCATTTCCAGCAGCACAGAAATTTTGAGACCAAAAACTGCTACTCGCTTTTTTATGCCGTAATTCTCGAGGATTTGAGGATTAATTTCGCCCACCTTTCCTATTTCTTGGTTGTTAATCACAATTCTGGCTGTTCGACTTTGATGCCAGAATTTCATTTCGGGATTCTGCAGGGCCTCATACTTCACATTTTGATATCCAAGATTGATCAACAATGCCTCTGTTTTCCCTTTCAATTCGAAAAATGGAGTCTCTTTTACCAAATTGTCGACAAACACTCCCGCCAAATGATCATACTCCGAAAACTTACCTTTGTTGTCCCGGAATTTTTTTCCAATCTCGAATATTTGGACTTTCGGGAAGTTTTTCAAGTTTAATTTCACGTTTTTCAGAAGATTGGAGATCAAGTTTCTTCGCAGATATTGCTGATCCAAGCTTAAGGGATTTGCCACTTCGATGTGGTCTTCGATTTTCAAATTGCATTTTGCGATGTCGTCGGCGCTATAAAAGGAATAATTCATCACTTCCGAAAAACCGAGGCCGACGAGAATATCGCGCAATTTATTTTCAAAATCTCTTTTCAAGTTTTGGGGAGGCGTTTTCACTTCAACGACCGGCGCTTGCTCCTTGATATTTTCATAGCCATATATCCGGCCAATTTCTTCGATGAGGTCTTCTTGAGTTTTGAGATCGATGCGGCGGGTGGGAATTTCGCAATTGAAAATTTTTCCGGACATTTTGACTGCTAATCCCAAATTTTCCAAAATATTTTTCATTTTCGGAACCGGGATATTTTCTCCGAGCAGACTATTCACATAACTTGTTTCCAATCTTATCTGCCAAGCCTTCACCTTTTTCGGATAAATATCCGTATAAGCAGTTATTTCGGCGCCTTTGCCGCACAATTCTTTCACGAATTCAATCGCCCGCGCCATTCCCGCTTCCGCCAGATTCGGGTCAATCTCGCGTTCAAAACGATGCGAAGATTCCGTGATGATGTTGTGCGAAGTTCTTGTTTTTCGAATGCTCGTTGAATTGAAATTGGCCGATTCAAGGAGGATTGAGGTTGTCTTCCGGCTGATAGCTGAATCAAACCCACCCATCACGCCGGCCAGCGCAATAGGTTTTTCGGAATCTGCTATCACAAGGTTTTTTTCGGTGAGTTCGTATTCTTTCTCGTCGAGAAGCTTTATCTTTTCGCCTTTTTTGCCTTTGCGAACAATAATTTCGGGTTTTGCGTTGCGAGTTGCGATTTTCGCGATATCAAACGCGTGCATCGGTTGGCCGGTTTCGAGCATGACATAGTTTGTGATGTCGACAATGTTGTTGATGGGTTTCACACCCGAGGCCAAGAGTCTCGTTTGCATCCATTTGGGTGACTGGCCAACGGAAATATTTTCCAAAACCGCTCCGATATAGCGCGGGCAGAGTTTTTTGTCCTGGATTTCAACTCCAAGCCCATTCCTAAAGCTCGGCTTTAGGAATGGCGGGCTGGAAAATTTTCGGCCTTCGCACGCCGAAATTTCCCGGGCCATGCCAGTGTGTGACAATGCGTCGTGGCCGCGGTTGGGAAGAATGGAAAATTCCATTTGCGTTTCTTTTCCTTCGGTTTTCATATCTTCGAACTCAAACGCGCGCATGGTCAAAAGCTCCGCCAATTCTTTGGGGGACTTTTTTGTTCCAGACAGTTCTTTCAGCCAATTATATGAATATTTCACAAAATTGTTTCCTAAGACTAAGTCTTAGGAAATTTAGAATTGTTTAATAAAACGAAGATCCCCGCTTTCGAACCAACGGATGTCGTCGATTTTGTATTTCATCATGGCGAGACGCTCGATGCCAAATCCCCAGGCAAAACCCTGATACTTGTTGCGAGGATAGCCGGCCGCGACAAAAACATTCTGGTTCACCATGCCCGCGCCGCCAATTTCGAGCCAGCCGGCGTTTTTGCATGTGGTGCAACCTTTTCCGGAGCAAATCGCGCAGGTAATGTCAAATTCAAAACTTGGCTCCGTAAACGGGAAAAAGCTCGGCCGAAGCCGTATGTCCATTTTTTTTCCAAAAAAAGCGCTGAAAAATTCTTTGGCGATATATTTGAAATTTCCGACATTCACGTCATCTCCGACCACCAGCGCCTCAAATTGATGCAAAGTATGTTCATGTTTCGCGTCCGTCGCTTCATTTCGAAAAACCCGGCCTGGAACAATAATCCGAAAAGGTGGTTTTCTTTTTTCCATATACCGCACCTGGACCGGAGAAGTGTGCGTCCGCAGAACCATTTTTTCTTTGGGAGATTTCACCCAAAAAGTGTCTTGCATGTCCCGCGCCGGATGGTCAAAAGGAAAATTGAGGGAAGTGAAATTATACCAGTCCGTTTCCAGTTCCGGCCCCTCGACAATTTCAAAGCCCATCGAAGAAAATACGCGCTCGATTTCTCTATAAACTAAAGTTACCGGATGCAAACTACCGATTTCCACTTTTTTTCCCGGAAGAGTGACGTCAATTTTTTCTTTTTCCCAGTCAATCCGTTCGCCCAGTTCTTTTTTCCGCGCTTCATAGGCCTTCTCGATTTCGCGCCGTGCCTCATTCGCCAGCGTTCCAATTTGCTTTCTTTCTTCCGCAGAGAGATTTTTGAGTTTCTTGAGTATCTTCGTAAGTTCCCCGTTTCGGCCAACATATTTCACTTTCACTTCATAAAGACTTTTCTCGTTTCGAGAATTTTGATATTCCTCAAGAAAACCTGATTTTATGCTGGCAATCTTTTCTTTGTCCACACTTATAATTTATACAAAAAAGGGGGAAAAGTCCAGTAATCTATCTTTTGCTTTTTTTCTGCTTTCCAGCGACTCTTTTTCTCATAGCCATATGCTTTTTTTGCAGCACCATCAGCAATTTGCTTTCGTTCACTTTGGTGTGGCGGCGGCTTTTCACGACAAATTCCCCGTTTATCATGAGGTCCCGCACCGCCCGTCCGCCGTGCGTGATGAGGTTTCCAAGAAGCGTCATGGGATTTTTTTGATCGAACGGGATGAAACCGCGGTCTTTCAGTTTCCAAAAAGCGAGGTCAGCCCGCATTCCGGGAAGAATTCTGCCCCGGTCGGGCATGTTGAGAGTCCGCGCCCCGTTCAGAGTCATCATTTTGAAAAGAGAACCGAATTTCACCGTCCGGTCATAAAGGTGGGTAATGCGCGTTTGATAGGCCTCCGAAAGAAGATCGAGTCGGCTTTTGGACACGACGCCGTCCGTTCCGAGCGCGACGTATGATTTTCCGGCCGCGTCAATGAATTTCCAAAGAGGAAACGTCCCGCTTTTATGGATCACGTTCGAAGTCGGAAGATGGACAACCCCGACATTGTTTTCCACCATTTTCTTGATTTCACCTTCGGTGACGTATATTGAATGGGAAACCACTGTCCGGTTCGTGAGAAGGCCGTGCCGTTCGAGCAGCTCCACTTCCCTTTTTCCGTGAAGAGCCACGCATTTTTTTTCGACTTTGGCGCTTTCCGCCATGTGACAGGTGAAAAGAAGATTGTTTTTTTCGGAAAGATTTTTTATTTCTTTGAATATTTTGGCGTTGGCCCGATGGACATAATGGAGGGCAATCGCCAGCTGAGACGCACAAGGCTCGTCTTTTTTCGCGATCAGTTCTTTGATGAGAGCGGGTGAATTTTCCGGATGCGTGTTTGAAGCGACGCTTACCGCGTTGATCATATTGTGTTTCGTCGCGCGGGTGGCGATTTCAATCGGCCAATAGACGGCAAAATGGCTGAGTGTCGTCGTTATACCGGCTTTTTGCTGCTCCGTAATGTCGCCGATGGCTGAAAACGTATAGTCTTCGTCAGACATTGCCCTTTCCCAGTTCGGCATTGAGGCGATTGTTTCATCAATTGATTCGCCTTCGTCAAGCATCATCGCGGAACGCATGAGATACATCGGCGGATGGGCATGGGCGTTGATGAGACCCGGAGTCACGACAATGCCCCCCCGCAATCCGGCTTCATAAACCAGGCTGAAGTTTTGCAGCTTGGCTTTTTTGGCGGGAATGACTTCCTGGATTATTCCGTTGGAAATCGCGATGGAATAATTTTGGAAGCACCTCAATTTTTCCGTCTCGTCGCAGGTAAAAAGAAAAGGGATGTTATGGATCAAAACATCCTTTTTGCCTTTTCCTCCGTTGGCTTTATGCCGCGTGTGCTGGATATCATCCTTAAAAGGAACCGCGTAAAGAGACTTCTTTATTTTTGAGATAATTTTTCTATGCATGGTTTTTTTCTATAATAAAACCACCCCTGGAGGCGTTTTATTCTTTTCTGCATTTTAGCACTACCGCAAAGTTAGCGCAAAGTTACTAGGCAGACGAGATGTAAACATAAAGGCTCTGTTTGGGCCATTTATATAATGTGAGATTTTTCAATTTGATTCGCCACCGGTAGAAAACGCCTGATCAGCATCAGCGGCCAAGATTCCGGGACATATTTTATTGGAATGTGGTATAGATCTACCCAAATATGGCTGTAAATGGCAAAGAGAACAGCTTTTTTCAAATATGCGCGTTCATCTTTGTTTAATTTTCTTCTGCTATTATATCCAGCAATAAATTCTTTCAGCAGCTGCGGATTGATTTTTTTGTTGGGACAGCAATTCCACATAACGGTTTTCCCGACATCAATCATTAATGTATCGATATAAAAATTGCCAAAATCAATAATTCCAGTGAGTTTATTTCCTTGAAATAGTTCGTTGGCATGTCCTATATCGACGTGAATTGGCCCTCTCGGCAGTTTAGACGACGGGCGGTTTTCCTCCACTCCTTTTTTTATTCTTTCAACAACCGACTTGAGCACTGAATTTTTTTGACTCCTTGCGAACGGATTCATTTTTTTCACCACTTTTGGATTTAGGTCATAAAACCTTCTCCTTGATTTCAAATCCTCTTTAAATTTGCGACCGCGCTTGTGAAATTCTCCCAAAAATTTACCCAATTCAAGTGCCATCTGAGCCGTAATCCTCCTAGGAGATTTTCCTGGTATAAAGTCATAAACAGTCACCCAGTCCCTGCCAAACTTCTCGATAAAATTACCGCATAAAGAAGACCGGTAGACTGGCACAGGCAATCCCTTAACTACATTCAATAAATCTATTTCGTACTGTAAAGATTCTTTGGATTTACTGACAATATCTTTTTTATCCGATAATATATTTTTTGAAACAATAAATTTTCCCGAAGAAGTTTGCACGGCAGCTTTTGTCGACATGCCATAGCCTAAATGCAGCTTGAATATCTTATGAACCTTTCCAATATTAAATAGATCAGCTATTTTTTGATATTCTTTTTTTGAATAAAACTTTTTCATAATGTTGAGACGGAAAATTAGAATCTTGGTTTGGTTTCTTCATCTCTTCTATATCGCGCTAAGCTGCCTTGACCTATCGCACTCGGTTTTAATATTTCAACGGGAATATTTTTCAGATTGGGATCCTTTTCGATTCTATATTTCGTCTTCTCCACATCATTTTCACTGACCAAAACTCCATTCACTGAGTATTCCGGATGTTTCTGAACGAATTTTGCCCCGCTACTGATGTCCCCATTCAGCGAATCTCCTACCACAATCAATTTTCTCGGGATAGGGACCCCTTTTTCCTCCAGTCTCTGAATCAAATATTCTATGGCGCCTTCTTTTCCCTGGCCCACAAAATCTTTCTGGCACGCTAAAGCAATAAATGAATCTCCGAGGCCTAGTAATTTGCAAACAGCCTTAGCAAAAGGTTCGTCATTAGCTGTCATTACACACATGGGAATTCCCATGCGCTGGTAAATCTTTACAAGGTGAAAAACCGGTTTTATCTTAGTTTGCTCAAGTATTTGGGGATCCATATTTTTAACCATCTCGGCACCCATCTGGCTGTGTCTTATGGAAAGAGCAGCCGCCAAATCATGATCATCGCCTTCCTTATCAACTTCTTTTTCATGGCCCAGGAACCACTCTAAATATTTTTCAGGATCCTCCCATTCTTTTCTTCCATCCCTCGCAATACCGATCATGCGATGAAAAACACGAAACGTTGTGCCAAGGTGAAGACCGTTTAGATATTGTTCCGTCAATTTGTCTGGATCTTGGTCGGGATATATTTCCGCAAATAATTTTTTAAACGCTTCGCCATGAATAAAACCACACTCTGCTAAAGTTTTGTCGACATCAAAAAAAGCCACAGCCCTAGGAAAACCATCGGAGTCCAGTTTAATTTTAATTTTCCGCGGCCTGCGGTCAAATGTTTCAATATCAGATGCAACGGACATCTCTTTCCCTTTTTCCTGATAAGAAGAGTTTTGTTCCGGTTTATCAAGCATTGATATTTTCTATCGAAATTCAAAGATACTTGTCGAAATATGGCAGGTAGTCGAGGACAGACCTCAACTGAAATCATTTGTGGGCAGGGAGGGATTCGAACCCCCGTAGTCCGAAGACGCCAGATTTACAGTCTGGTACAATTGGCCGCTCTGTCACCTGCCCATGTTCAATTTTGAGCCGCCCGTCGGATTTTCACCCCGCCGCTCGCGAGCAGCGGGGCAGGCCCACAACCTATCAGGACTCTGCCATCGGCTCATTGAGCCAGCGGAGGGAGTCGAACCCACGACCCACGGTTTACAAAACCGTCGCTCTGGCCACTGAGCTACGCTGGCATATTTTCTATTTTAGCTTCCCAGTCTCATTCTCATTTCAATTTCCCGCAGGCTGCTTTTGGCCTTGAGGTCCCGCGGGCGAAGCTTCAAAACCATCTTGAAGGAATCTTTCGCGTCCTTGATGTTCCCGATAGACATATAATAGTCTCCCAGCTCGCGGTAGGCTTCGTTATCTTTTGGATTTTCAGCGATTCGGTGAATAAGCGCGTCCTCCTTGGCTTTGTCTTCGGCTGCCAACTCCGGCATGATTCTCTGCGGAATAGGCTCTTCTTTTCTTTTCACAATCACTTCCTTGCTGAAAAATCCTGTCTTCATGACCTTGGGAACACTATCCGAATTTTTCTTTTCTCTCACAAGATCAATATCCCGGCTCAAATCTTCACTTTCAAAATAAATGGGGCTGTCGTTTTTTTCGGAAAGCTGCTCGGGAATCTTTCTGCCCAGCCTTTTTTCCTTCATTCTGTGAAGAACTCGGGACAAACCTTCTTCTGATTTTTTTATTCCCGTTTTGATCAAACGAATTGTTCCTTCCAAAAATTTCAAAACAAAAGCCCCAAAATTCTTCCATTTCTCGCTTTTTTTCGAGCCGTCCGCGTGAGATTCCGCCTGCACATTGGAAAACTCTCCTCTTTTTTTCAAAAGGGCTGTTTTTTTTCCAAACATCACGACCAAAAAAATCAACGCGGAGACAAAAATTATCGGTGGCACATAAATCCAAAGCATATTATTCTAGTTCATTTTTATCAACAAATGTGAAAGTTTTGTCCTCGAGTTCAATCCCCACTTTTCCGCTCATCAGGTTCAGGTCCTTGACTAGGGCAGGTTTCCCTTTATATTTCACCTTTTCTCCGTGCTTGGGAAATTGCTCGGCCAGCTTTCTGTATTGCTCTTCTTCAAAGGCCAAACAACACATCAATCTTCCGCAAACGCCCGAAATCCTTTCAGAACCACGGTGGGCAATTTGCTGAACCTTCGCCATTTCCGAAGTTATGCTCGGCAAATTATTTTTAAATCTAACACAGCAAAGCTCCCGGCCGCAAATCCCGAATCCACCGCCTTGGCGACTTTCATCCCTGGCCCCAATTTGGTGCAATCTGATTGATCTTTGCAGCTTTTTCGACAAATTCTTGACCAAATCCCGAAAATCAACCCGTCCGTCCGATGTGAAAGCAAAAGTGATTCCGCCACCGTCAAAGGAATAGTTTGCATCCACAATTTTCATCGGAAGTCCCGTTTTCTTCACCTCACTTTGGCAAATTTTGAGCGCTTCCTTTTCTTTTCTCCGAAAATCACGGATATTTTTCAAGTCAACTAAATTCGCTTTCCTGACAAACTTGGCTGTTGTGGATTTTTCCTCATTTCCCTCCTTGGCAGCCGCGACTTCTTTCTCGACAATTGCCGACGCCACCCCGCTGTCCGTCTCAATCACAAGGACATCGCCTCTTTCAAGCGCTTGAGGCGCTTGGATCAAAAACGGATTGCTCCAGCGGTTGGTTTTGACAAAAAACTTTTTCATTGTTCAAATTGGTCAGATTTCAAAACGGACAATCTTTTCGACCCTGATATTCTCGCCTATTTTTGAAATCTTTTCTTTGATTAGATCTTCCACAGTCATGTCAGGATTTTTGATGAACTTTTGGCTCATCAAACACTGCTCCGAAAAAAACTTGGTTGTTTTTCCAGCCACGATTTTTTCAACGATTTCAGCTGGTTTCTTTTCTCCGGCAAGCTCTTCTTTCGCCATATTTTCATACTCCTCTTTTTCTTTTTGAGAAACTTCATCGAGTGAAACATATTTTGGGCTCATTGCCGCCACGTGCATGGCGATATCATAAGCCAGTTCCTGGAATTCCGAATTTTTGGCCACAAAATCAGTTTCGCAGCGGATTTCGACAAGAGCGCCAATTTTTTTGTTGCTATGGACATAAGCGGCTACAATCCCTTCGCTTGTTTCCCTTCCTGATTTTTTCTGGGCTTTCTCTTTTCCTTTTCTGCGAAGATATTCCCGGGCTTTTTCCGTATCCCCGCCCGCATTCTCAAGCGCTTCCCGGCACTCCATGATGCTCGCCCCGGTGAGTTCTCTAAGCTTTTTTACTTGATCCGCAGTTATTTTTTTTACACCGTTTGAAATTATTTTTTTCATTTTATTAGTTTTTTATAAATTCGACTTAATTTCCCTGTTCTCTTTCTGCTTTGCTGAATTTCTAACGGGATGAATATTTCTAATTCGTATTAATTATTTTTTGAATTTCCCTTTTCCTGGCTTGGAACCGGTTTCGGTTCCCTTTTTGTTTCTTTCAGGGTTTTAGCCACTAAACCGACAACGTATCGAAGAGATGAAAGCGCGTCGTCATTGGCCGGAATCGGATAGTCTATCGGATCCGGATCAGTGTTTGTGTCGACAATGCCAATCACCGGTATTCTCATTCTTTTCGCTTCTTCGACGGCCAGGTCGTTTTCCTTGACATCGGCAACAAAAATAGCTTGAGGAAGAGAATCCATTCTCTTGATGCCACCCATTTTTTCGTTCATCCGGTCTATTTCTTTCTTGAAACGGAGACGCTCATACTTTGTGTATTTCTGAAGTTCGCCTTTGGCCATCTTTTCTTCCTGGTCGTTGAGATATTTTATTCTCTTTTTCACTTCCCGAAAATTCGTGAAGGTTCCTCCCAGCCACCGGTTGTTGACATACGGCATCCCGGAAAGGCGGGCGCATTCCTCAATGACTTGCCTGGCCTGCGGCTTGGTTCCGACAAAAATGATTCTTCCCCCGTTAGCCGCGGTATGGCGCACAAACTCGAGAGCCTTGCCGAGAAGAGCCAGCGTCTTCTCCAGGTCAATAATATAGATGTGGTTTTTTTCCGCGAAAATATAGGGCTTCATTTTCGGGTTCCAATGCGACTTTTTGTGCCCGAAATGGACACCGGATTTCAGCATCTGCTCAAGAGAAAGCTCCAGCTCCTCATACTTAAAACCAGCCGCTGGAGCTTGGCTGTTTTGGGAGATCACTTCTTTTTTGGGCTCGCTTTGAGCCTGCGCATCATTTTCCATGTTTTTCCTTTAATTATAAACACCTATCTCCCGATTTACCCGGTTTCTTTTGAAGGCACCGGGACAAGGATTTGCCTATGGGAGATATGAATAATGACATAAATTATATTAGCAATATTGCGGATACTTGTCAATTTTCAGGGAATATGTTAGTCTCAAGGGTATGAAAAAAGATATCCACCCCAAATACTACCCCGAAGCCAAGATTATTTGCGCTTGCGGGAACATCATCACGACCGGTTCCACGAGGCCTGAAATGAAAGTCGAGGTCTGTTCGGCTTGCCATCCTTTTTATACCGGAAAAAAGCGCCTGGTTGACTCGGCCGGCCGCCTTGACCGATTCAAAAAGCGCTTCGAGAAATCGGCGGAAATGAAAGCTGGTATCGCCAAAAAACTGGCTTCAAAAGAGAAAAAGAAAAAAACCAAGCTCGTGATAACGAAAAAGGTTTCCAAGAAAAAAATTGCGAAAAAGGCTGCAGTGAAGAAAACAGCCGGGAAGAAATAGATTTTGAAAATTATTGCTTTTGCAAAACCCGCTCGAAGCGGGTTTTGTGTTTTGTTTAATTTCAGAATCCTACGCTGGAGTATTTTTATTGTGCTTTATTTTTAAATATAGCTGATAAAAAACGATAATTCCAAAAATTCCATTCATGATTATTACCGGCATGCCTTTTATAAAAATTCCGTAAAGTATCCAAAAAAATGTGCCAATCAGCGTCGCGACAATCATGCCGAGCGATAAATCACCGACGCTTTTTGTTTGGTATGATTTTATTACCTGGGGGATGAAGCTGATCATAATGAAGAACCCGCCAAGGTAACCAATTATATCCCGCATATTACTTTTTCAACTTTTATCGCCAGGCAAGCTCTCCAATTTTTTGAATATTTCGGCGTAAGTCAACAGCTCTTGCCCCTGACCGGGAAATTGGATGAGGTATCGTTCAGGCTCACCTTTTATAACTGCTTCATTTTCCGTTGCCGCCCGAACAATTTCGAGTATTGTCGGAACCACTCCCGGCCGAACAATAATACAGTTTTCAACCCCTTTGTCCTTCGAGCAGGCAACTATTTCTATTTTTTCCGTATTCAGTTCAAAATCAGGAATTCTTTCTACCATAGATTTTAGTTTATTATATAATAATTCACAATAAATTTGTAAGTTTCTGCCAATTGTACTATCTTAGACTAGGAAGCAAAAACTTGATTTAATATTACTTCAATATCTATGAAATCACAAACTGAGGCGGTGAAAAAAGAATACGACGCGCTGAAAACCGAGCTCGAAAAGCCCGGGGTTGTTTCTGATGGCCGGAAAATGAAAGAAATTGGCAAAAGAATGGCCGAGCTTGAGGAAATCATGAAAAAAATAAATGAGCTCGAGAGCATCGAAAAAAATATGCGCGAAAACGCGGAAATTGTGAACGCGGAAAAAGATCCCGAACTCAAAGATATGGCGATGGCGGAAAATGTGAGTCTCGCCAAAAAGAAAGAAAAAACAGAAAAGGATCTGCAGGCCTTGTTGATTCCCAAAGACCCAAACGACTTGAAAAACGTCATCGTCGAAATCCGGGCTGGCGCCGGCGGAGACGAATCAGCTTTGTTCGCCGCCGAGCTTCTCCGGATGTATTCTCGCTACGCGGAAAAAAATGGCTGGAAAATATCACTTCTCGGCTCAAGCCGCACTCCGATTGGCGGCTTCAAAGAAATTATTTTCAGCATTGACGGATCCGGCGTTTTCGAAAAAATGAAATATGAATCGGGAGTGCACCGGGTGCAAAGGGTCCCCGAAACCGAAAAGACCGGGCGCATCCACACTTCAACCGTGACTGTGGCCGTCCTTCCGGAAGCCGAAGAGGTTGATATTGAGATAAACCCCGCCGATCTGCGCATTGATACTTTTTGCTCTTCCGGGCCTGGAGGACAAAGCGTCAACACAACATATAGCGCGGTCCGCATCACGCATACCCCAACCGGCACGGTGGTGACTTGTCAAGATGAAAAATCCCAGCAGAAAAACAAAGAAAAGGCCATGAAGGTGCTTCGCTCTCGGATTCTCGCGGCTGAAGAAGAGAAAAGAGCCAAAGAACTCGGAGATGCCCGGCGAAGCCAAATCGGCACCGGAGACCGAAGCGAGAAAATCCGGACTTATAATTTTCCCCAGGATCGGATCACTGACCACCGGATCAAGGAAAATTGGAGCAACATACAGGGAATTTTAGCGGGAGATT
>JAQUQQ010000015.1 GCA_028716005.1 Candidatus Moraniibacteriota bacterium
TTTTTGTTTGAAATTGAAAATAAATTTGCCGTGTGATTGTATGAATATTTGATGGCTGGACGGCATGCCAAAAATGAAATCAGTGTTTCGATAAACTTGAGGACATTGTAAACTAATCTAATTTTTAATATCAAACATATGCCACGAGTCATTCATTTCGAGATTCCGGCTGAAAATCCGGAACGGGCCGCAAAATTTTATGCGGATACTTTCGGATGGGAAATCAAGAAATGGGAGGGGCCGCAGCCTTATTGGCTGGTGCGGACCGGCCCGGACACAGAGCCGGGAATCAACGGCGGAATATATAAGCAAGAGAGAAAAGATCAGCGTGTCGCGAATTCGATTCGCGTTGAAGACATAGAAATTCAGCTGGAGAAAGTGAAGAAAAATGGCGGAATCGTCGAGGGAGAAATAATGGACATCCCCCGCGTGGGACGCTACGCGCCTGCCCGCGACACAGAAGGCAACACTTTCACTATGTTGCAACCCGCTCCGCACGCAAAAATGATGTGAAATTTATAGTTTGGAAAACTAAACGCAAAAAATCGTGTCTTTTGTCGGGCACGATTTTTGTTGCATGTCCTTTTCGACTGTCTGATTTTTCTGACTATTCGAAATCTGCTTCCGAAGATCTTCCGGATTCGGCCTGCCGGCCCGGTATCTTCTGCTTTCTTTTGTCTTTTTTTAGTATTAGAATAAGGCAAGAATGTAAATGGACATATGATTGGAATTTTCCACAATTTTTTCAGAAACATTCAGAAGATATTTTCACCCCAAAATCTGCTTTGGCATCTTCTGGCTATCGCCCTCACCTATATTCTGGTGATCTACGGATTTGATTGGCGCTATTTCCAGCTGACGCGCAGCCCTGCTCTGCGGTTGTTTTTTTGGCCGGCGGTTGAGCTGGGCGCTTTTGTTCCCCTTTTCGGGATTTTGATTTTTTATCTCGTCAGCGCGGCCAGGAAGAGCCCGAAAATGATTGGCATCGCTCTCGCTCTCGGACAAGCCGCCCTTCTTGGTTTTCTCACTTCCGAATTTTATAAGTTTTTCACCGGCCGGCCCGGCCCGCCGGGCTTCCGAACCCAGGATTTCGCGACGGACATCAGCCGTGTTTTTCATTTCGGCCTCGACCGCGGCGGGTTGTTTTTCGGCTGGCCGTCTTCGCACACAACCATTGCTTTCGCCATGGCCACGGCCCTGGCAATGTTGTTTCCAAAAAACAAAATCGTCAAATATTTGGCTATTTTTTACGCGCTCTATATCGGGATTGGCGTTTCCCTGACCATCCACTGGTTTTCCGACTTCGCGGCCGGAATCATTTTTGGCTCTCTTATCGGCGTGATTGCGGGAAAAAGTTTCCGCGAAAGAATCGCGAAAACTTGATGAAATCTCTTTAAACGCCAAAATTTTTCATATCCCGCTTTGGCTTGCCATCAGCATCGGAATTCCCAGCCGTTTCCTTTTCGTTTCTCCTTTCGCAAGGAGGCTTTTTCTTTTGGGGAGATCTCCCCGCGCGCCGAGATGCTGCGAGAATTTGTTTGCCAAAAAACTCGATCCCAAAAAAATCGAATGCTTTCCGAATCTTCCGTTCACCCTGTCCACCCCCTCAAAAAGCCTTTTGAGTTCCACCGCCCTTATGGCTTCGCCAAAGAGATCCATTTGCTTCACTTTGTCTTCGCTCAATTTGAAAAGCGTCACGCCGGTCGCGCGATAGGACGTTCCCGGTTCGAATATTTCATCGAAATGCGTTCTGGCAACCCCCACGATATCGCTCGGAATCGCGGTCGGGCGGGAAAACCGGGCTTCAATCCCAGCGTAGCGAAAATTTTGCTTCTTCAAAAAAAATTCTCCCCGGCTGGCAGCCAGATTATAGCGGCGCAATTTGATGCAGGCGTTTTCAATATTTTTCGAAAGCTGGGAAAAAACAAATTCTTTTTCTTTTGAGGGCGGAGTGAAGGTTCTCACTTTCTGGACGGACGCCTGGCTTTCTTTTTCTTTTGTCTCAAGCGCCAGCACGAACTTTCCGTTGAGTTCCCGCCAAGTTTCCTGGATAGGCTTCGGAAATTTTTCCCGAACCCAATCTTCCGGCTTTCGCGCAAAATCAAGCGCCGTGTTCACTTTTTCTTTTTTGAGATAGGCGCTCGTCTGCGGACCGATTCCCCAAATATCCTCGGTGTATCTTTCAGCCAGGTATTGGTGGATATGATAGCCGGGAATGATCGTCAGTCCCGAAGGTTTTTTCCATTTCGACCCGACCTTGGCGATGGTTTTGTTCGGCCCCAGCCCCGCCGAAAAAGTGAAACCCAATTCGCGGTCGAGGTCGGCTTTTATGCGCACGGCAATTTTTGGATAATTCATCCGAAGAGGCCGGCGCAGGCCCGTGATGTCCGCGAAACATTCATCAATTGAATACTCTTCGACTTCAGAAGTGTAGCGACGCACGATTTCATAAAATCTTTTTGAAAGCAGGCTATAGGTTTCGTAGTCTGAAGGCAAAAAAACCGCGTCCGGGCAAATTTTTTTGATTTCCGAAAGGCGCATGGCCCGCGTGACACCCCGCGCTTTGGCTTCGTAGCTCATGGAAGCCGCGATCCCCCGCTCTTTCCCGGTGATGACCGGACGGCCTTTGAGGCGCGGGTCGCGCGCTTGCTCGCAAGACGCGAAAAAAGCGTCTCCATCGATATGGAGAATGGCTCGAGGGAAAGAATTTATGGAAAGCGGACGATCCGGCATAATTATAAAAATATTTTTTATGTTTTATCGGTATTTTCTCACGACCGCCGTCACTACCGCGGCTACGTTCAATTCATTTTCCGGAACAATCGGCTTGTATTTTTTGTTCCCGGGAAAAAGGGTGTCCCGATTTCCTTGTTTTCTGAGATATTTCATCGTCCAATTGCCATCCACTTCGGCAATCACGATATCGCCGTTCCTCGGCTGGCGTCCCCTCTCGGCCAGCACGATATCTCCCGGCCGGATACCCGCGTCAATCATAGAATCACCGCTCACTTTGAGCATATAGGTGGCTTCCTTGTTTTTGATAAGATATTCGTCAATGGTTATCGTATCGATCAGTTCCTCCTCCGCCGGAGAAGGAAACCCAGCCTCAATCACGCCCAAAATTTTCGTTTCACCGAAGATATGCTTTGGAATGATCTTTCCCCGGCTGTCTTTCTCAACGAAATTCGCCGCCACCATCCGTCCGATAAGCTTGAAAACAGCGTTTTTTGATTTGAGGCCGGTGAGACGCATAATTTCCTGATAGCCCGGCATCCTTTTGGCCCGGTGGTAAAAATTGATTATTTTTTTCTGGTTTTTTTCCATTGATTTTTCTGGTTATTGTTTATTCCCGCTATGCCTTATATTAGTGAACTATAGTTCACCAGTCAAGTTTTTTGCCGCCAGCCGTTTTTCCGGAAAAAAATTTCCCTGCCAGCCGTATTAATATCCAGCGGGCAAAGCTCCAAATGCGCCGGATATAAGCGAATTTTGAAATACACCCGGAACAGAAGGTGTATTATAAATGTATAAAAATATGATTGAAAAAATCCGAAAAACTGAAGAGGAGTGGAAAGAAATTCTCACCCCCGAGCAATTCCGGGTGATGCGCCAGCACGGGACGGAAGCTCCTTTCGTCTGCTCGTGGAGAAAAGACGAGGACGGAACCTATCAATGCGCCGCCTGCGGCCTTCCCCTCTTCCGCCATGAGGACAAGTTCGATTCCGGCACTGGCTGGCCGAGCTATTTTGAGCCCATCGCGCCGGATCATGTGGAATATTTTGAAGACACTTCCGGAGGAATGACGCGGGAAGAAGTCCGCTGCGCCCGCTGCGGGTCGCATCTCGGACACGTCTTTGAAGACGCGCCTCCGCGTGAGCCTGGCGGACCGCCCCAAAAGAGATATTGCATCAATTCGATCGCCCTGAAATTCGTGCCCGAAACAGATGAAGGACCAGGTGACGGAGAATGAGAAAGGGAGGCGCCTGCCCGGATGGTTGATTGAAAAAACCGTTGACCCGAAATCCGCCTCGACGTTTGCGCCGCGGCGGTTTTTCATTAAGAACAAATGAAGAACCCGTGAAAAGTTTTTTGGGTTCAGGCGTATCTAGTTATTGAAAGCGCCAAAATATATTTTGGAAAGGTCGAGCAAAAAAGGAGCTCCAGATTATAATCACTAATTTTATAAAACAATGAAAAACCTCTCACTGCAGTCCCTTCGAAAAAAATTGGTTGTCTCATTGTTTGTCCTGGCTTTTGCGATAGGTCTCGGTTTGGCCACAAGCTCAACAGCTAAGGCGGCTGAATCGGACTGGCACGTCACCGTAAACGGGGTCAGCTATACAGTGCAGCATGACGGCGAAGGCCCTTTCATCGAAGTCAACGGAACGAAAATCCGCCTTCAGGGGAATGACAACGATTCATTCGTGGTAGTCGGCGGAAAAAAATTCGATGTGAGCGGCAAGGACCATCATGACAATGGCGATGAAAACCACCATGATAAAAATCATGAAGGCGATCATCGGGACCACCACAATGACCACAAGGATCACGGCGACCACAAAGATCACAAGGACAATCATGATCACAAAGACCACAAAGATCATGGGGACCATTCTGGCGATCACAAAGACTAACGCGGCTTTCTTGAATTCGGTGGCGAGCGGAAAAAATTAGGGGGAGCCCGTTAGCGGATTCGTCAGAACAAAAAACGGCCGGCACAAAAAATCAAACAATGATTCGCCAGCCGTTTTTTGTTGCTCAAAACAAGCCAATTTGGGTCAAATTGAAAGATACTCTTTCCATACTAACTATTACCAAATAGGAGTATTATAGTTTTATTATAATAATGAAAAAACACTTATTTATTTTTGTTGTGTTGATTCTTGCCGGTGGAAGCGTTTTTGCCGCGGAGAAATTTCTGGCTTCCCCGAAAAGCAGCCCATCCAGCCCGGCACCTGCTGAAAGCGCCCCAGCGCCTTCCAATCCCAGCTCGTTTTCTGGAGTCATCCATTTGATGAATAATGTGGTCGACGCGCTTTCCCCAAGCGCGAGCCAAACATCAACATCGCCGATCCAAACTTCGGCTATCGCCAATTCCCCGGCCGATAATACTCCTTTTTCTTTTGCTGTTTTTGGAGACACAAAATCATTCAGCGTCAACGATCCAAACGGCAACCTTGAAAAAGCGGTCGCTCAAATGAAAAACCAGGTTCTCAAGGCGGTTTTCGTGATGGGAGACCTGATAAACAGCTGCGACGGCGGAAATTCCTGCGTGTCAAAATACAACGATTGGAAAAGCATCATGTCTCCGCTTCTTTCAAAAACCTATGAAGTGGTTGGAAACCACGACCGCACCGGGGGCGAAAAGGCCGATGCCGTCTGGCAAAAAGAATTCAGCCTTCCGCAAAATGGTCCCGATGGCTACAAAGATCTGGTTTATTCTTTTGATATCGGCAATTCGCATTTCGCGGTTCTCGACAGTGAAAAACCAAAAGGGAACGTCATCGATTCCACTCAACGCGCCTGGCTCGATCAAGATTTGGCCGCCACGGCCAAGGAACACAAATTTGTTTTCTATCACGAACCGGCTTTTCAGGCGGCCCAGGACGCCGAAGACGGACTTGACGCCGATCCGAGCGAGCGGGACGCGTTTTGGAATATTATCAAAAAATACGAAGTGGACGCGGTTTTCAATGGCCACGCCCATATCTATGCCCGAAAAAATATCGGCGGAATCGAACAGATTGTTGTCGGTGACACCGACAGCACAAACGATGACATTGTCCAGCCCGGTCTTTCCGATTTCGGCTACAAAGGAAAATCCTACGCGATTGTCACGGTGAACGGGAAAAATATCAACCTGAAACTTTTCACCGTGGACGGCAAACAAGTTGACTCTTTTGATTTTACCTGAAAAAATTGAGGCAGAGCTGTTTTTTCGCTAACCCGCAAGACGCACAAAATAGAAAATGACAAAACGCCTGGTGTTGATTTTGATATTCTTGTTTTTGGCGGCTTCTATTCTTGGAGGTTTGTTTTGGCTTGGCCGGAAAGAAAATAAAAAAGGAATCAAGCCGGCGCCGGAAAAAGTCCAACCGCCGACCGAAGAAATTTCCGTCCCGCCCCTTCCCGGAAGCGGCGAAGAAAAACCGCCTCCTCCTCCAGTTTCCATGGCCCGGCTCAAAAAAGCGGGCTGCGTCACCGACGGACTTCTCTCGCAATACAATCCCGACAGCGACCAGTTCATCGGGCTCGTAAACCGCTCAAATTGCTACTATCTCCACCGGGCCATTGAAACCTGGCGGAATCCTCCGCGCTTCGAAGTGGTGAACAACGTGATGAACCGGATCGCCAAAAAAGATGTTGTCTATGATATGTTCATCGCCGAAGCCTTGGACACAAATGACAACTATCAAAACGCCGAAAGCGGCCATTATTTTCGCTTTCGCAAAATGTGCCACCAGAACTCGCTCAATCATTGGGGTGAACACACCTGCGTTCCCACTTTTTCGAGCTCTGAATATCGCGATTACCTGAGATATATCACCCGCCGGGCAATCGACCTCGGCGTGCAAAGTTTCACCTTCGGGCAAATATATATGCAAGAGAGTTCCAGCCGGAAATACGCGCCCCAAATCGTGAAAAAAATCCGCGCTTATGCCGAGAAAAAAGGAGTGGACGTGGTGATCGGCGCCCAGACCGACTCGATCACGGACCAGAAATATTTGAAGCTTTTTGATTTCATTGAGGGCGGGGTGGGGATTGACTCAAACGGAGATGTCGAAAATGGGCCGTGCCTTTCGACAAGAGGTTCCTGCTGGGCGCTGCTTTGGAACAAAGCCTATTCGGCCAAAGCGAAAAACGTGCTTTTGCACCTCGACTGGACCGGAATCCCGTCGGACGATCTCGACATTTTCGCCCGAATGAGCCCCGAGAAAAGAGCCGAAACGCTCCAGAAACTATACCGAAAATTCACTTCGCAAAATATGGGATTTCTGATGCCCTATTTCGGAGTGCTCGACAAAAACAATGGCGGCTGCTTCGGCCCCAAAAAAAGATATTATTCTCCCGACAACGCCTACGGCTGCCGGGACGAAGACGCCATCAACGCGATTCTCGGGGGGAAGTAATCGCCTCCTGAAATCGGATTTATAATTTTTGGCCGATATTTCCAATATTGCCTGAAAGGAAGTATGCACCCCAAAACCAATTTGTTATCCAGCTTGACCAATCTCTGGCTGTTTGACTACTATAAGAACACTTAACAAAAGCGTAAACTGACGCAAAAATAATTTGGAGGATATTTGGTTATGGCCCAAAAGGCAATTCTATCAGACGCGATGTTCACGGTTGTTCGGGCGCCCTTGGGCAGATGGGTGCTCTATCAAGAACTCATACTCAATCTTTCCGGCATCCGAGCCGATCCAGCGGTCATTGAGCCAATCTACAAAGAAGAGCGCCACGCCGCTGAAAGCAAGGGCCAGGTTGCTTTCCTAAGGTCAGGCGATTATCGCCGACATTGGGGCGCGATCAACGCCAGGCTTCTTCGGCGGCTGGATTCGTCGATCAGCAAGACAAAGGCTCAAAAAATCGGCGAGCAAATCTTTTTTGAGGTGATGTTCAACCCCGAAAATTATCTGCTCCAGCGCGAACTCGGAGAATTCGCCCAGGCCGCCCGAGAGCGGGATTACGCCCTGTATCTCGCCACCAATCAGGAAGTCAAAGGAATAGTCGGGATCCTGGACCATTTCCAGATTAGGCATTTTTTTCGGGACATCTTTGTATCCGACGAGATCGGGTTCAAAAAACCCGACTCGCGTTTCTTTGAGCACTGCGTCGGGGCGACTGGTTGTCCTCCCAACCGCATCGCTTTTCTGGGAAACAATCCCCGAAATGATATGGAAGGCGCGGCGGCTGGCGGAATTTCGCACCGGTTCCTTTTCGACCCTGACGGAGAGCACTTGGATACCAAATGCGCCGTCAGTTGCGTTCAGATTGGGAGCCTCTTGGAACTTTTCGAACATTTTTAGGCGCTTTTTGCGCCTTTGGGCGGGTCCTCGGATCCGCCTTTCATTTTATAAATTCCAATTGCATATTTGTCTGTTTTTTGATAGAGTGAAAGAAGGAAATCGCCGATCCTTTCAAATCCCAAAAGTTGCCGGGCTGAAATGCCAAAAGGAGATAAAAAAACGTTATGGTGGCATTCGTTGTCATTATTTTTGTCTTTTTTATCATTCTCAGCCTAGTGTATCTTCTTGCGTGCATTTATAACAAAGACAAGAACATCTTGGGCGGGGCGATTTTGATGTTGCTCACGTGCGTCATTCTCCTCGCGCTTTTCCTCATTTCCGTCCACAACCATTAATCTTTTTTTTCAATAGCCTCCTCGCGGGGGTTTTTGTTTTGGCTTTGACGCGGCGCGCTCGCCAAAGGCTTTATTTTAGCAATTGATTAAGTAACGTAGATATCTACGTTATCCGCATTACCCATATCATCCCGCATGGCCAAAAAGCGGGCAAATGTTTTCTGGGATTTTTTTATCCCAAATATGGAGATTGCCTTTCTTTTTCTTGAATTACGTTTCTTACGCAAAAAAATGTTGTTATTAAGAACCGGCGGACTTTCCCGTCCGCCGGTCAATGGAAGAATGGAGCTCATCAAGACCGCTCCCATTCGCTGACAATTCCCGCCTCCCGCCTTTTCTCCTTGAGATATTCGTGGATAACGCGAAGATCGGGAAGATCCAGAGCGCTGAACTGGTAGCGGCCGAAATATTGTCCGTTCCAGACCGCGTGGTCGAATCCCGCGATCATAGCCAGGATTTCGGCATAAACCGGATTGTTCAGCATCCGAAGCTCGGCCTTCTGCGAGCAGGCTTCCTGAAGCCACATTAAGGCGACCTCCCGCGCCACCAAAGCCACGAAAACTTCGAAGGGAAGGCGCTTTGCCCAGAAATGCATTTCCATCTGGACGACTATTGACTCTCCGTCGTTTTTCTCTTTATCCAGATGATACATCCCGGGCCAGATCGGCCTTTTGTGTTTTGAAGTCCTGGCTTTTTCCGCTTTCTCCCAAAAGAAATCGAAGACATCGTCTACCCAGGTGAAGCGCAGGCGATCTCTGATTTTCCAAGGCCCGTGAATAACCACTTTGAACCTCGTTTTATGAAGGGGAAAGCGGTTCCCGATCAAAGCCACGCATCCTTGGCAGTCATCAGCGTTATAAAGCGCTTCTAACCGGTCGTATTCCTCAACCGACAAACGGGGTTTCAGGCCGAAAGCCCCGATCAACACGCCGATATTTTCTTTGATTTGTTCCCAAAACTCCCTCACGTTGCCCTCCCTTGTGTGATGTTCTTGAATATATGGAAGCACATGAATTCCCGGCTGTAAAGTTCCTTGGAGAATCTTTTGCCATTGGTTTTGACGTATTGATTTTTCCCTTTTTTTGATTTTTTTTAGTAACGTAGATATCTACGTTACCCATATTATCCCGCAGAGCCAAAAATCGGGAAACGGAAAAGTATCCTCATTCTTCGGCCGTTGAATCGTGACGCATTTTTCCGGTTTTGTTGTCAATCGTATTTGAAAACAGCCCTCCCTCGCGGGGGTTTTTGTTTTGGGGTATAATTGAATCAATCATTTATCTTCAAAAAAATGTCAAAAGAAAAAAACAAAAAAAACGCGAAAACAAAAAGCAGTCAAAAAAATATCGCAGAAAAGCCCGCCAATGAAACGCCGGGGGCCGAACAACCGGCTGGCAACCAACCCCAGGCCAAGAAGGGAAAAGGCTGTCTCGCCTGCGGCATAGTCGCGGTCGTGGTTGTTGTTTTGCTCATCATAGGATTTGTGGCGCTCAATTTTTTGAGGTTTTGGTTCCCGCCCACTTTTCTTCTCGGACTTTTCAGCCATCTTTCCGGGATTGAGAATGTCGGCCAATTTTCTTCTTCAGGATTAGGCAAAAACCAGCCTGTTCCCAACATGGCCAACGCTGTGAAGAAATTGATAAAGGCAAAAGACGGCGGAACTATCGAAGCGACAACCGAAAGTGGCCTTACGACCACGCTGAATATTCCTCCTGATTCCCTTTCCGAAGATACGGAGGTAGTCCTTGCGCCGAATGAAAATACTCCTGATGGAACTGAAGACCCTGGTTCTGCTGATGATCCGGGCGTCACCGTCGGGCCGCCGGGAACGACTTTTGAACCGGACGCTACTATCACATTCAGCTTTGTCCCTTCGCAATTGACCGGCACAGTTGTTCCGGGCGCTGGTTCGGGAAGCGGAAATTCCCGGAGCAGAGACGACGAATCCGACAGAGACAGAAATTCAGGGAAGCGTTTTCCTGATAGCGCGGTGATAGTTTATACAAATAATGGATCAGCCACTCCCGTTCCCACCGACCATTCGGACGACGGAACAGCCATTTCCGGCCCGATCTCCGGCTCCGGCTCGGCCGAGGCGGACGACCCAACTCCCGCGGAATCGGAAAATATGGCCGAAAACGCGGCGGCGGCTTCCGGCGGGACATGCTCGCCCGAATTTTTGCAGGCGATGGCAGGCGCGACCCAATCCGGCAGACCGGGTTCTCAAGCCGCTCAAGCCGCCCTCCAGGACTGTCTCAACACGGAGTGGCTCAACAACCTTTGCGTGAACGACCCAGTGAAACTGCGTCGGATATATTTTGAGCAGCGCATCGCTCTCGCCCGCCGCTTTGACGAACGCGCCGCCAGGGTGATTGAGGACCTCATGAACCAATGCCAGGCGAGATATCATTTTGGCGGTGAAGGAATCAATCCGCAGTCGACCGGAGGCATAACGCCGTTTTCTTCCCTTGATGCAACCGTTTGCGGATACATAGACGACGAGTGGACCGCAAACGAAGTCTATGAACTTCATGCCGGGCAAGGGACCGCCCACACGATTGACGGAACGGGAAATTTCAGTCTCCCCGCCGGCGGAGGAGCATTTTACGGATCAGTCCGCGGAGAAAATCAAATGGCGATCATCGGGCAAGGCGTCGCTATTCCCAATTTTGAAGCCGGTTTCACTGCCAATTTCGACGGAAACAAGACCATCCGAAACCTCTATCTCGTTCCCGCGGGCGTGAACGTCTCGAGCGCCCCGATTGAGCTTCAGGAAAAACCGTGCGTCCCGCTCGCCCCGCTCCCGAGATAATTTTATCCATAAAAAAGCGGGCCAAGAGCCCGCTTTTTTTATTTTCTAATTTTGTAAATTTTACCGATACTGGTTTATTTCATCCCGCAATTTTTTGGCTTCTTCCGCCGGATTTTCGGCGAAAATTATTCCCCGGGAGGAATTTATGATCAAACCTTTTTTTTCTGAATTCACGCCGGCTTTCACCGCCGCCTCGACGTCGCCGCCCTGCGCGCCAATGCCGGGCATGAGAATTGTCATATCGCCGATGATTTTCCGGGCTTCTCCAACTTCTTTGGGAACTGTCGCGCCAACCATGAGGAGGCAATTATTATTGAAATTCCAATCACCTTGCGCTTTTTCAGCCACAATTTGCCAGAGCGGCTTTCCATCAATCAAAAGATCCTGCAGTTCTCCCGCGCCCGGATTGGAAGAACGGCACAAAATAATAGGACTCTTATCCGCGCGATTGAGAAAAGGCATGAGAGATTCCTTTCCAAAATATGGATGAACGGTAATCGCATCGAAATTGAGCCAGTCAAACAGCTCCTCGACATAACCGTTGTTCGTGTTGCCGATGTCGCCGCGTTTGGAATCACAAACGCGAAAAATGTCGGGATATTTTTCCACCAAATAGTCCTGGGTCATCTTGAGTTCTTTGAGTCCCTGATCGCCCCGCGCGTCATAAAAAGCGATATTCGGCTTGAAGGCGGCCGCGAATTCGTGGGTTTGGTCGATGATCCACTTGTTGAATTCAAACTGCGGATTTTCCATTTGCTTGAACTTTTCCGGAATTTTTTCAAATTCGGAATCCAGTCCCACGCAAACAAGTGAATTCACCTTGTCCACCCGCGCGTTGTATTTGTCGATAATTGGCATGGTATAAAAGTTATTTCTTAATAGCGTTATGGGTTACACGTTATACGTTTCACGATCCAAATCCGTGTCTTCCCGCCCATCCATGCGGATCGGAAAGCCAATCTTCGACAACTTTTTTGACATCTTCGGTGATGATTTTCATTTCTACGGCTTCCTGAAAAATGACCGGGAAAGATGTGAGGGTATGCAAATTCACTTTTGCTTTTTCAAAATTATCCCGCGCCTCTTTGAATTCATAGCTGACAATAACCAGACAGTCATCAATAGTCGCGCCTTCTTCGCGCAGAGCCTGGACACCGGAAATACTGCTTCCGCCGGTCGAAACCAAATCCTCAACGAGCAGGATTTTCTTTCCGGCGACGTCTCCGCCTTCGATTCTTTTTCCTTTGCCGTGGCCTTTGGCTTCTTTGCGGATGAAAATGGACGGTTTTTGCAGGGTGTATCCCAGGACAGCGCTATAGGGAATGCCGCCGACGGCTATGCCGGCGACCATGTCAAAAGCGAGATTTTTTTCTTTGACCAAGTTTTCAAATCCGGCGATTACCACTTTGAACTTTTCTGGATGCGACGGAAAGATGCGGTTGTCAACATAAACCGGGGAAATGAGGCCCGACTTGAATGTGAGCGGCTCTTTTGGTTTGAACCCCACCGCTCCGATTTCCAAAAGCGCCCGCGCAATTTCTTTTTGATAGTCCATTGTTTGGTATTTAGTAGTTAGTATCTGGTATTTGGTATTTTTATTGTAAGATTTTGAGCGACAAAAATCAAATAATTCCGAAATTTTCCAAAAAAAGACCGGGTCTCCGCCAATGACGGACACCCGGGTTGAAAAAAAGACTTCAATTGCAGCGCCTTACCTTAGTCGTGGCGGCACCGCTGGGAGATTTCAATAGTCTCGTCGCCGAGGCTATAGAGAATCTTCGGTAACTCTCCGTTGGCTTCCCGCCTCGGATCAATGTCCTTGAGAATCGTGATTCGACAGGGGATTTTTCCCGAGAAGTCGATGTCCACGTGCTCGCGGTGCGACTTCATTATCATAAACTCGGCATCTTCAGGATATTGCTCTTCGATGAGCGCATCCAGAAATGCCTCCCCAGCTACCTTGAGGGCCTCACGCAGATTGTCGCCGTGCCAAATGCCTTGGTAGCTCATTCTGCCTTGGCCATTGCAGAACCACTTACCCACCGAAAAATTTTTCATTACCGTGTCCTCCTTCCTCGCGTGATAAAAAAGATTCAAATTATGACTGAAATTATTTTCAATATTGCTGATATTCAAACATTTGGAAAGAACAATAAAAAATAGCATATTATATGCTATCTGTCAAATTACCCATTATCGAAATTCTCTTTATGCCTAAATATACCTTATACAAGTCTCTTCTAGATCTCCTCAAACTTCGCCGTGCGGGGGATGAGCTTGATCGTCGGGACGCTCAAAGTGCTGATGATGAATTTCACCAAAATGTTTGTGAAAATGATGGCCAAGACGGTGGAAAAAGGCAACGCGCCGAAAAAGGCAATGAGACAAAAGACAACGCTGTCGACAACAAGTGATATGGAATTTGACGCGAGAACGGCCAGAGTGTCGGTGGTTTTTTTGTAAACGAAGCTGAATATCTCCGTGTCCATGAGTTCCGAAATGACTTGGGCAATGATGCTGGCGAGGACAATCCGCCCAACCGGAAGCAGAATTTGCTGATAAGCCGTTTGAAATTGCCACGTCGGGTCAGGCGTCATTTTTCCAACAAGCCAAAAAAGGCCAAACATGACGGCGTTCAAAGCGGCAGCGATGATGATCACCTGCCGCGCGTCTTTTTTTCCGTGTGTTTTGTGAACAAAATCTCGAAGCGTGAAAGTGAGAGGATAAATAACCGTTCCGCCGTCAATCGACATATGGATGATCGGCAAGAGTGCGATTTTGGTCGAAAGAATGTTCGCAAAAAGCTGGAAGGAGACATAGAGGGAGCTTGAAAGGACAAAAATATTTACCCCTTCACCATTTTTCCGATTTAAAGGTTCCATACAAAAATATTCATTATTGCCAATGAAATATAGAAAATGGTGAGGGGTTAAGCTTTTGTTCTCTGGTTAATCTTTCCATCATTATTTTCAAAGCTTAGCTTTATTCAGCCCTTTTTCTTGGCAGACGGTCCCGACCGCATCAGCCCCAGGTCTCCCCCCGAATAGGCGCAGCGGGGATTCGGCCATTCGTCGGGATCGGGACAGCAGTCTTCATCCATGTGTTTGCCTTTGGTCTTGCTATAACTGGGTTTGTCATTTTTTCTTGGGCACCTGGCTCCGGCAGTGTAGCGAGGCTTTGGCGGACTGGCTGCTTTTTGGACCGCTCTTCCTGAAGACTGGGCCACGCTTTCTTTTTCTTCAAAATTAAAGGTGGAAGAGATATCGTAAAAGGCTGGAAATATTTTCACCAGATCTATTTTTTCGTCAAAATTTTTGATGTCATAACTGCTCCCGAAACTGGGAACGAGATTGAAAGTGTATCCGTTTTTCGTGAGGCTGTAGAAAAAGGTTTCCTCCCAGCACGGATCGTCCGCTTTTATATTCACTTCCTTGGCCGAATATCCCTCTTGCCCAAGGGTGATATCGTCGAAATGGGAAGCGCACTCTTTTGGATCAACATTTTCGTTCTTCTTTTTCAAATTATCCGTCCCCAGCGGCCCGGGAAATTTCGCGGCGCTATAGACATAGATATCAAAATTTTCTTTCCCTTTTGTCCCGGAGCTGTTTTTGAATTCGATTCGGGAGAGATAATTCGATCCGGAGGGGGCTGATGTTTCCACCGGTTCCTGCCAGCCATTCGGATATTTGATGGAAAAGCCGTATTTCACGCTTTCGAAAATTTTCCAATTGGCAGTTGGGTCCTCAATCGGCTGAAGATTGGCCGTGATCCCGGAAAGCTGGCGGAAATCGTCTTCGTAGGCCGAGTGACGCATTTCTTTTTGCGCTGCCAGGCCTTTGTAGCGGGCAAAAACCGTTCCCCCGAAAGCGAGCACCGAGGATACCGCGCCGATGATGACAATCATGGAAAGGGCGGATATATTTTCCCGCTTTGTGAAATTCGGGAAATGTTTTTTCACCAGTTTTTTCATTTTTGTATAATGTTTATAATACTTATAAAGATTATACCAAAAAAACACCCGCTTGTAGAGCAAGTGTTTCGCGTTTTCATTCAATCACCGTTCCCACTTTTTCTCCCAGAAGCGCTTTCTCGAGCGCGCCTTTTTTATACGTGTTGAAAACAACGATCTTGAGGCCGTTCCGCATGCAAAGTTCCACCGCCGCTTTGTCCATCACTTTTATCTTGTCGTTTTTGAAAGCTTCCTCAAAAGAAAGTTTGTCGTATTTTTTGGCTTTTGGATTTTTCACCGGATCATCAGAATATACCCCGTCCACTTTGGTGGCTTTGAAAACCGCGTCGCAGCCAAGCTCGAGCCCCCGCATCGCCGCGCCGGTGTCGGTGGTGATGAAAGGCAGGCCCGTCCCGCCGCCCAAAACCACAATCCGGCCCTTTTCCATATGGCGGATAGCCTTTTTGCGAATGAAATTTTCGGCGATTTGTTTCATTTCAATGGCGGTCTGAAGCCGGACAACCGCCCCTTTTTTCTCGAGCGCGTCCTGGAGCGCCATCGCGTTGAAAATCGTGGCAAGCATTCCCATATAGTGGGCGGTGGCTTCGTCCATCCCCCGCTTCGATCCGGCCACTCCGCGGAAGATGTTTCCTCCTCCGGTGACAATGGCGATTTGGACTCCCAATTTGTGCGCCGAAACGATTTCGGACGCGAGATAGGAAAT
>JAQUQQ010000016.1 GCA_028716005.1 Candidatus Moraniibacteriota bacterium
GCGGCACAGTTCGGCAAGCTCGCTGCTGTTTTTTTTGCGGATATACAACCCGTTCATCCAATCCAGTTTTTCCGTGTCGAAAATTGCCCCGGACTTGTTGAGTTTTGATATATCAAATTCTTCGATCAACTCTTCCAAGGTGAACAATTCTTTTTCTGTCTTCGGATTCCAGCCGAGCAAAGCTATAAAATTTATCACTGCCTCCGGGAGATATCCCTTTTTCATAAAGTCTTCGACGCTCACGTCACCGTCGCGTTTGGATAGTTTGCGCTTGGTAGTCTTGTTGAGTATCACACAAAGATGCGCATACTCTGGCGGCTCCCAGCCAAACGCCTGAAACAGTAAAATATGTTTCGGGGTGCTTGGCAGCCACTCCTCTCCGCGAAACACAAGAGTTGTTTTCATGAGATGATCGTCCACGACATGCGCCAGATGATAGGTCGGATACCCGTCGGACTTCAGGATTACGAAATCATCCAAATTTTTGTGTCCGAATTTCACTTTTCCTCTCACGGCGTCTTCAAATTCCGTCTCCCCCGTTTCCGGGATGTCAAAACGAATGACGTAGTTTTCTCCTCCCGCGATTCTTTTTTTCGCCTCCTCGAGAGAAACTTCTTTGAGACACATCTTGTCATACGCCGGAGCCAGCTTCGCTTTCTCCTGGACGGCCCGCAATGTGTCGAGCCGCTCGGGGGTGCAGAAGCAGAAATAGGCTTTTCCCTTTTCCACCAGTTCGTGGGCATATTTTTGGTATAAGCCGAGCCTTTTTGACTGGACATACGGACCATACCCGCCTTTTTCGAAAATTTCCCCTTTTTCATCGACAAATACACCCTCGCCGTGCCCTATTCCCGCCCATTCCAGGGATTCCATCAATTTCAGGACCGCGTCCGGCACCAGTCTTTTCTGGTCCGTGTCTTCAATCCGCAAGAAATAATCGCCTTTGTTTTTCCGGGCATAGAGAAAATTATATAGCGCCGTTCTGAGGCCTCCGATGTGCAAATATCCGGTTGGACTGGGCGCGAACCGCACCCGGACTTTTTTGTTCATACACGATTCAAACGGTTATGATTATGAACGGTTTTTGCCAATACAAAAAAATAGCCATCAAAACCGCCGCCAGCCAGAGATTTCTCAAAACAAAATAAGCCGTCGGATTGTTGAAAAATTTCCAGCCGGAAAGAAATCCGGTCTTTGAAAAACTGCTTGCCGCGACCGCCGCGATGACGAACAAAAGCGCGAAAAAAAGAAAAAAGAAAAGCGCCAGAGTATCCGAGACAAAAGCCGCCTTTTGAATCATATTCCCGAAAAAATACCGGGCAACCGGAGCATAGAGCAATTGGAAAAAAAATATGAAAGAAATGAGCGCCGAGCTGAACATCCTTTCTATTTTCGCCATTGTGTCTTCCCCAAACTGCTGGTTCGAAACAAGAACCGCCAAAAAATACACAAATAAAATAACGTGCAAAAAATAAGCCAGTTTTCCGTCCCAGCCGACGTCCCCTTTCATCAGAAAAAAGCCCAGTATTGCGGAAAGGACCACTGAAATAACAAGAGAAAATGTGCGCTGGCTCGTCATTTATTTTTTCTATTTATTAAGGCCACCCAGGGGAAAATCACGACTGCGTTGGCGATGCGCCTCATTCTTTTGGGTTCCTGAAGCATCCGCCAAAACCATTCCAAGCCCGCATTTCGCGTCCACCGCGGCGCCCGTTTCATTTTTCCGGCGAGAAAATCGAAGGTTCCCCCCACTCCCGCCAGTATTTTTGCTTTCGGAAATTTTCGGCGATTTTCAAAAATGAAATTTTCCTGATGAGGCGCCCCAAAATTGACAAAAACTATTTCTGCTTTTTTCGCTTCTTCGCTTTGAAAAAAATCTTCGTTATCCCAATATTTCGCTTGCGCCTTGAAATTGAGTCTTTCCGCTATCCCCCGCTCTATTTCCTGAGGCGCGCTCAAACTTTTTCTTGAAACAACAACCAATACGCTGAAATTTTTTTCTTTCGCCAGTTTCAAAACATATTCAACCAGATCGACTCCCGTGTATCTTGCACTTATTTTCCCGCCCTTGAACCGGGAAATGAATTTTATCCCAAAGCCATCGCAAAGATTCAGATCGGCGCTGTTGAGAACTTCCTGATATTTTTTATCCCGATGCGCCTTGAGAGCAATTTCCGGATTAATTGTCGTTACAAATTTGTGCTCCGGAGAATCATCGAGGGTGTTTTTTATCCAATTATTTACTTCAACTTTGGATAAATTGTCTACCCTGACTCCTATAATATTAGTTCGCTCAAATTCGCTACGCATTCGCTCTTTATTCGCGAGTTATTTCAAAGAAAATGATTCCAGAATATAATACACTCTCTTCCCTTTTTCAAATCTGCTTTCAAAAATTTCAACGGATGAAACTGGAACGGAAAAATTCAGACTTCTTTCCGCAACTGGCTCGGGATGAATTTTTTTCCATTTCTCTTTCTGAATTCTTCCCAACGTGATATGCGGCACGAAATCTTTCCTTTCTTTCACAAAAAATCCCAGCGCTTTGTCCAATTGATGTTTGAGTTCCGAAAGCTCCTTGTTTTTTTCTCCCACTACCCAGATCATTTTTTTCTTCTCGCTGCCGGGCCCCAATTCCGCGCCTGTGAATTGCAGTTCGAAAGAATTCATATTTTCGGAAACTCTTTGAACGGATTCGCAGATGTTCAAAATATTCTCATCCAGGATATAGCCCAGAAAATTCAGCGTCAGATGAAGATTTTCCTGCCGGGCCCGTTTTACCGGTAAATTTCCGTATTCTTTTTCGGCAAAACGAAACAGGCGCTTTTTGATATCTTCCGGCAGTCTGATAGCCACAAATAAGCGCTTTTGCATGAAAAAATTATACCATCTTGCCGGGCAAATTTCAACCTGACCCGCTGTTATTCGACTTCGAGCTGATAAACAACAGCCGTATCCGATTTTTTCTCGGAACGGATTTCTTGTCCGTCAGAGGCAAAAACGCCAAAAACAATATCATTTTCGCCCGGCCGTATATCAGCCATGTCTGCCGAAATAACTTGTTTTTGGCCGACGGACGCAATGTATTTGTTATAGATTTCTTTTCCATTGAGCGCCACCGTGATTCGCAAGGGTTTGGAAACTTTCAAATTCAGTTTCAGTTGGCCTGTTTTCGTTTGGCTCGCCATGTTGACGAGTTTTACTCCCGCGCCGTTTTCCGCCCATCGCTGAATGCCGTTTTTCGCTTTGCTTTTCCCGACCCAATGCCTGTTGGAATAATCCATCGCGAGAAACATATGCTCCGGAATCCCGCTTTGGCCGACTTTGCAGGCGTAGAGATAATCGTCCTCATATTCATCCGCGCATTTTATAACGCTGGTTATGTAGGCTTTGGCAGGATAGAGCATGTTTGAATCGCCCTTCTCCGGTTTTCCCTTGAGGCCTTCTTTGTCCAAAATGATCCAGCGGATATTATAATAATTGAGTATTTCATTTGAAATATCATAATAAGAACTTTTCGCGATATCACTGTCGTTCCCGCTGGTTCCTTCCGGGATGTCATACAGCAAGGTGCGGATAATGGGAGTGCCTCTTTGAAATTGATTGCTCTCTTTGTTGACTCTCGCGAAATCATAACTGTTGATCGTGTTTTTGCGATGGATGCTTTTCCAGACCAAGTCACGGGAGGCAAAATCATAGCTCGTGCTTCCCGGGACTTCGAGCACGCTATACTTTTCTTTGTCTTGACCAAGCTTTTCATAAAAAGAAGAATGCAAAAGTGAATCGGTCTTCAAGGGAATTGCCAAAAATTCTAGGATAACAACCAAACCGATAAACAAATACAAAATATTTGCTTTGGCATATTTTCTCCAATCAGTATTTTTATTTTTGTCAGCCAGAGGCTGATCCGCCTCTGGCGAAAGCTTTAAACTTTGAACCTTTTTTTGCAAAATATTTTGCAAAAAAATGCTTCCCCAGGCCGCCAGGACTGAAAACCCAAGCATTGACCAGACAAAAAGCCTTCCCACAGTGCGGATATTTTTGTAAAACGGCAAGTATTGATAAACAAGAAAATAGGGCATTTTGACCGGCGGATTGAGAATGCCTTTATAGTGCAGATACGGGCCAAGCGACAGCGCGTAAAATCCAACCGCGACCACCAGCCAGAAAAAAACTCCTTTTGTCGAAATGTGTGCCCTTTTCAGCCACCGGATCCCCAAAACGGCAAGAAGCGAAAGAAAGAGGACCAAATAGCCGGCATAAACGGAAAAATTGCTGTCTGACTGGCGCTCGAACTGGTTTCTTATTTTTAAAAAAGCGCCCGGCCAGAGAGAATGGGAATTGGGCGGAATGAGTATCGACAGAGAATCGTTCGAATATTTCACCGCCGCTTTGAACCCGGGGTCAAGAAAATTATTTTTCGATCCGGCAATGGCAAAAAGAGATCGAAACATAAAAAAGAACAGGACTGACAAAACAAAAAGACTCACTCCGGCGTATATCCAAAATTTTGGGCGAAGATACGCTTTTGGCTGGACGAAAAGCTTGTAAACGAGAAAAAACAAAATGAAGATTACCGTAAAGGCCAAGAGCTGATGCTCCGTGAACCCAATCAAGAGCAAAAAAAGACCAGCGATTGAAAAATTCTTCAAGCTCAAATTTTCAAAAAAACGGAAGAGATACAAAGCGAAAAAAGGCAGCCATTCCTGATGCATTGTTCCGACATTGGTGGACAGCGCGTTGTGAAAATGGAACGGAGAAAAAGCAAAAATAATCCCGGCGATGAGCGAAGCCGGCTTGCTTTTTGTGAAAAAAAAGGCCAAAAGATAGGCTCCGAATCCAGAAAGGACAAAGGACGCAAAAAACAAGAGATTATAACCGGCTATTCGGCCAAAAAACAGCTGAAAATAGGCATAGAGAGCGGTGATATTGAATTCCGATCGCTTGATGAGTTCGAATGTCCCCTTGAAAAATCCCCGGTCAGAAAGCAGATTCGCTTTGTCCCCCGCCACCCCGATCACCTGCATTGTGTCAGAACCCGAACTGGGCACGGAAGAAAAAAAGTGTATGGCAGTCGGCCAAGTGAGAATAATCGTAAGAATCGTGTAAAAGACGATTACTCGAAATTTTTCGTTATTCCATACTTTTAACATTTTAGTTCTGATATTTGACATTTATTTGTATTTTCCTCTCCAGTCGTTCGCTTTTATCCGAAGCAAATCCAGCGTCATATTCAACGGGTCGCGAAAGAGCCTGACATGGCTGTTGGGAGGATTTTGAAGCGAAATGGGAAGCTCCTTGATTCTATATTTCAATTTTCCGGCAATGAAAATCACTTCCGCGTCAAAGGCAAACCGGCCAACCGTCACTCGAGGAAAAATATCCATTGCCGCTTTTCTGCGAAAAACTTTGAATCCGCATTGCGTATCCTTCACGTTCCAATTGTTGGTAATCGCCATCCGGAGCAGACGGAAAATCTTTTCCATGATCTGGCGATGCCAAGGAACCGGCCTCACGATGCGTAACCCCGGAACAAACCTCGAGGCAATGACGATGTCGCAACCGTTTTCAAATTCAGAAACAAATTTCTGAAGCTCCTCAATTGGGATTCCCAAATCAGCATCCAGAAACATCACGAGTTCACAGGAGCTCTCCAGAATTCCCTGCTTCACGACCTTCCCTTTTCCCCTATTAATTCGGTTATCGATTATTCGAAGATGCAGATCCTCTTGGATTTTTTTCACTTCTTTGAGCGTTCCGTCACTGCTCCCGTCGTTGACGACGATTATTTCAAAAACTTCCCAATGGTCTTTGAGATAATTGAAAATTCTCGCCAAGTTTTTTTGAATTGTCTTTTCTTCGTTATAGCAAGGAACGACAACTGAAATTGCTTCGTTTTTCATAAAGAATAAAGCGTCCAATTTTTCAGGCCGCGATTTATCCGTTTTTATCTTACACCAAAACTCGATTTATTTCCATAAATCTTTCCAAAAAACACGGTTTGACCTTTCGCTTTCTCCCGCTGCTTTGTTGTATGTCGGAAGAGGCTGGCCGAAAAACTTTTCTTTGAGAGAAAGCTTATACACGCTCAACGCGCCAATTTTTTGCGTCTCTCCAATATCAAACTCTGAGTCTATTTTTTGATCAGCCGGAATTTTTCCCGTTCGGGAAAGGCCCAAGGCAAAAACGCACTGATCCTGGGAGCCAACCTCTATCGCGTCGATTGATTCCGCCTTGATTCCGCGGAGATCCAAAATATACTTCACGGGCCTTTTGTATTCGGAAGACGCTTCGTAATAAATTTCTTTCGACTGGCAATTCTTTTTCATATAGTCCGCCGCTCTTTCAAGATGCCAAAGCACAATTCCGTCGCGCGCCTTGAGGATGATTGTTCTTTTTGGATAGACCCCGCGCTTTTGGGACGATTTTATTTCCTTGAACCAGAAATATGTCCCGTATAAATTTCCCAAAAGCATCACCGCCAAAAAAACGGCGACCGCTGCCTTGAAAATCTTTTTGTTTTTATCCCAAAAATATTTCGCTGCGTATCCCAGGAAAATAAACGGCAAAGCCACGATTGGCAAAAAAAATCGCGGGCGTATTTGGAAAGCGATAGGAATATACATGAGAAAATAAGCCGCAAACCAGAGCAAGGTCAGAAGAAGAAATTTTTGTTTGATACCGTTCTTTTCACTTCGAAAAAATTTCCTTCCTAAAAAAAGACCCGGGACAATCGCGCCCAGCCAGGCAATTATGGCCGGCCAGAGGCTGTTTTTTTTGCTGATCCAACTGGTGAGAATCAAAAACCAGTATTGCCCGAAATACAGAAAATCGCGAAGAATATTTTCCCGCAAACTGTGCTGGGAAGGCTTGTTTTTGAGAGCGGTAAAAAATTCGCTGGTATTTTTGCCGCGGGTGACAAATTCATTCAGAAAAACCGGCAAATACAAAAGAAAAATTATTCCGACAAAAACCGCTATCTTTTTCCAATTCAGATATTGTTTTATTTCTTTGCGGATGAGCAGAGCAAAAACAACGGTGATGATCGGCAAAGTCGCGAAAGACAAGAAATGAAGCTGGGTGGAAATCGCGAAAGATAAACCGGCAACAACAATCCAGCGAAGTTTGAATTTGACTTTTTCATCGAAGATATTGAGGAGAGAATAAAAATAAAGCAAATTGAAAAACACCAATGAATTTGGATTCCAGGCAAAGCGCGAATATTCAATTCCCAAAAAACAAACCGCATAGAGCCCTGCCAGAATCATCGACCAATCGCGGGAAAAATATTTCTTGAGAAAAAAATAAAACAAAGGAATTGAGAGAATCGAAAACAAAAGGTCGGGATAAGCCAGCGTCGCCGGATGCACGTTTTGGAACAATACCGCGAAAAGATATTGGAAATAGTAAAAAGCCGGCCCGAGGTTCACGTGCGTTCCGCCAGCTTTGGGACCGAGAAATGGCAGCCAGCCCGGTCCCAGTTCAAAAGCTTGCTTTATCGTCGACGCGTCCCGCGCCTGGTCCATCTTGAAAAAAAGCCAATCGGAAAAATTGTATACTCGCAAGAATACCGCCAGGGCGACAATGAGCAAAAAAATGATTATTTTCCAGTCAGGCTTGAATTTCATGTATATTTCTTCGGATAAATTTTCTTTTTTTTGCCAGGCTTGGCAAATTCCAAACCACGCTCCCCCACGCCTTGAGAATCACGAGCACTACCTTGATTTTGCTCTGTCCTTTTACGAATTCTGTCTCTCTTTTCTTTTTTCCGAACACATTCGCGACTAGCCGCAAATAACTCAAAAACCGCCAAAAAAGAGTTTTCGCCAATTTCCCACAAGGATAATTCTTGAAAACCGTGAAAAAATAGTTTCGGTGCAGATAATACGCTTTCATGAGCGACGCTTTTCCGGCTGTCCCGCTATGGACATGATATGCGAGCGCGTCCGGACAAAAATACGTTTTGAAACCCGCATTCTTCATCCGCCAGGCCAAATCCACGTCTTCGTAAAAAACAAAATGGTCATTGTCAAAATAATTATGCCCCGGAAGAGCCGTTTTTTCAAGCGCCCGCCGGGTAAAAAGAGAGGCTGTCCCGTTTGCGCCGAAAATTTCTTTTTCTTCTTTATATTCCTTTTCGTCTTTACTATATCCCCGGTTGTGGGCCGTTCCGTCTCGGGCGATGCGGATTCCCGCGCAATCAACTTTATTTTTTTCGAAATATTTCAAAACTTTTGGCTGGATTGACCCGGCCTCGGGGTGCCTTTCGGCGCAACTTCGCAATTCTTCGATATATTTTTCATCGAGCTTTGTGTCATTGTTGAGAACAACCACATACTTTGTATCTTCGTCTTCCAGCGCTTTCTTGATCCCAGTGTTATATCCGAAACAAAAACCGGTATTTTTCTTCAACTGAAAAATATCCACACTTGGCAAATTTGTTTCCAAGTATTTTTCTTTTATAAAATCCACCGAATCATCCTCTGATCCGTTGTCGACAAAAAACACTTTGAAATTTTTATAAGTCTGGTTTTGGAGCGAGTCAAAGCAATCTTTGAGATATTTTTTTCCGTTCCAATTGACGACAATTACAGCGATATTTTTCATATTTTCAAACGCAAATAATCATAATATCCGCTGCTGTGGCTGTTTTTTGTCGTATACTCTCGCAGTGATTTTTCCCGCGCTTCTTTTCCCATATTGCGCCGCAAACCATCATCCAAAACAAGTTTTTCCAGTTTTTCGAACCATTCCTCCTCGTTTCCGGCCAAAAAACCATCCACGCCATCATCAATTGTTTCTCGATAAGTTTGATTGTCTACCGCGACCGACGGCACACCCAAAATTCCCGCTTCAAAAAATTTGAGTTCTGATTTCGCTTCACAAAACGGATCGTCTTTTTCCAATGGAATGACATTGATATCGACGTTCGCGATATTTTTGAAGTGCTCTTCTCGCGAAGCGAATGGTAGTTTTTCAATCTGATTTTGAAGCTTTCCGAATTTCTCGCTTGCGTTCAAAGGTCCGGCCAAAACCAGATTCACATTCGAATATTTTTCAAGGATCCGAACCAGCGCGTCCTCAACCGTCGCGAAATCTCTATCATGCCCTTTCGTCCCGGCAAAATATCCGATCCTGACGGGAGTTGAGCTCCCGTCAGGATAAATTGCCTTATTTTTCACCAATTTTTCAATAATTTCCAAATCGTTGATCGACAATTTGTTTTTTGAAACAAAAACTTTCTTGCCATAGCTTTCCAAAATTTTCGCGAGATACGGCGTCGTTGTCACGCAAATTTTCACATACGGATCTTTCAAAATTTCTTCGCCCACTCCTTTTTCATATTGCTGGCGCTCGAGAGCGTTCATTTTTTTATAATGATCGGTCTCCTTTATGTATTTCGGGTCAAAAACCAAGTCATCCGTTTCGAAAATTATTTCTTTTCCCGATTTTTTCGCGCATTCAAAGAGTTTTGCCACTTTCGAAGTGAAAAGTGTCCGATGAAAAACAAAGATTTTGAATTTGTCCGCGTATCCGGGAAGAAACGGATTGTCCTGAATCGTCACCGAACATTTGAATCCGTGAAGACGCAGCTCTTCGGCCTGATTATGCGCCCGATATCGCGCGCTGTCCCCAACCCCGACTGTCACGAACAAAATATCTCCCGGCCGCACCCGTCCGAATTGCGCCACAAAAGATTTCGCCACTCTTTTCCCACCCCGAACCAGTCCTTCCTGCCGAAGGGCATTCCACGCTTTTCCGGTTTTGATGAGAAGTGTTTTCATAAGTATGCCCAAATCCAGTTCCTGAGGAACTAGAGCGCCGGCCTATTGACCAGTTTTCGAAAAATACCAAACAATTTTTGAATTTCTTTTTCTTCGCTCAAATCTTCCAGGTTGTAATCAATCTTTTCTGAAGCCCTGATTTTTTCCAAAGTTTTTCCCAATTCACCGAAATCGTCCAAAAAATAGCCTTTTTCGCCCAATCTTTCTCGGTTGAAATTGCTGCCGAGGCAAACTATCGGCATTCCCGCCGCCATCAAGTTGACCAATTTTCCGCTTGATTCCGAGCTGCTGTTTTTGGGATCAACGGCCGCATCGGCCAGCGCCAAATATGCCGGCAGGGAAAAATATTTCACTTTTCCGATCAAATACACCCAGTCGCCCAAATCGTTTTGCCTCACAAATTCCTCATATTGTTTTTCGTCTTTTCCAAATCCGCCGACGAGCAATTTCCAGCCTGAATTTTTGAGATCAAATTTCGAAAATGCTTTGAGGAGTTCTCCTACTCCTTTATTGTCGCTTAACCCGCCGATATATACAAGCAATTTTTGGCCGTTTTTCCATTTCTTGATTTCTTCAATCTTTTTTTCCTCGTCGCGGTTTAGACGCGGAATATTTCGAAATAAGTCCAAATCAACGCCGTCCCGAATGATAGTGATTTTGTCTTTGCGATTGTATAATTTTTCCATATGCGGCCTCACGTTTTCGCTGCTCAAAACCAGCCAATCACACCGGTTGATCAGCCTTCTTGAAAGCCACACGAAAATCCAGCGGGCCACATGATTGTGCCGGTTATAATTTCTGAATTCTTCTTCCAGGTCTGCTTGCACATCAGCCACAATGGGCACGTTCCTGAAAGCCAGACTTTTCGCCACGTATCCGACGCCCAGTCCCTCATACATATGGGCGTGGATAATATCCGGCTGGAAATTTCTTATCGCTTTCCGGCACAAAAAAATCAATTTCACGTCAAGCCAAAATTTGCCCCAGGAAAATCCCGGGGCTGTTCTTTTATACCATCCGACTTTTTTGATTTTTTCGATATCGAGACCGCCGGCGCTTTCCCCCGAAAAATAGGTGCATATTTTCACTTTGGCTCCGAATTTCTCGAGATATTTGGCGCCGTTCAAAATCCTCATATGACAGCCCCGATCGGAAAAAAATGGCGTTGCCGCAATGGTTAATATTTTCATATTTTAGACAAAAGTCCTAATTCTCGCCTCGTATTCTTGAATTACTTTCAAGCACGGCTTTCACGAATTTCGGATCATAGCCGGCTTTTTCACTGGCTTTCGCGATGGCGTTCACGTCTTTCGGAAGACATTTTCCTTCAAAACCGCGCTTGTCCGGGAAAACAGCGGTGAACATTCTCCCCACTCGTTCATCGAGCAGCCAAAGCTCGCGAAGTTCCTTGTATTCTATTCCTAGCGTCTCGGCAATGTTATAAAACTCATTGCAAAAAGTCACTTTTGTGGCGATGAAAGCGTTTTCCA
Organism: Candidatus Moraniibacteriota bacterium; assembly: GCA_028716005.1. GTDB lineage: Bacteria > Patescibacteriota > Minisyncoccia > Moranbacterales > UBA11712 > UBA11712. The sequence continues at coordinate 11,276 of JAQUQQ010000016.1, forward strand.
TATACTTCACGAGTTCTGCTGTCCTTGAACTAGTCAGGTGAAATCTGGCTTCCGGTCCCATGACGCGGACAAAAAAATCCATGATTTTCGAGGCTGTTTCCTTTTCTCCCCCGATGATCTGAAAACTATGCTTTTTCATGTCCTTCGGATCGGCATATTTCCAAAAGGGCACGAAATATCCGCCCTCCCCCATATATTCCGGAGAAAAACATATTTTCTTGCCGGTTTCTTTCTCCAGACTTTCTGTGGTTCCCGGTGGAATGGTGCTTTTGATAAGAATCAAAGGAGTCGCCAGCCAGCCCAGGGTTTCTTTGATTATTGTGAGGTCGCATGATCCGTCGTCGCCCATCGGCGTTGGAACCGAGACAACTGCCAAATCGCAAGAATTTATTTCTTCCTTCGAGGCTGACCCCGCCACATTCGGATCAAAAAAAATTGTTTCGAATTTGTCTTCGAAGAAATTATACACTCCTTTTCCCACATAGCCGTATCCGACTATGGCAACTTTCTTTTTAGCTTTTGCTTCTGACATAGAATAACCTTAATTATTAATAATAATTAGATATTTTCAATAAAAACTCACGTCTTTCGCGCCGGCCGGTTCTTCGGGAAAAACAAATTTTTTTCTCATGAAAAAATTCCACTGAAGAACCAAAACAATGGCTACCGCTTTGGCAAACATAACATAAATATCCAATTTGTCCACCAATAGCCAGAGAATGACTTCCGTCCAAAGAAGCCCTCCGATGCCAATCATCACAAAAATGGAAAACTCTCTTTTCATCTTTCCGCTGCTCTTGAAAACCATGATCGTGTTGAGAGTATAGTTCACGGAGATTCCCGCCGCGAAACTCACCGCGGCCGCGAGAAGATAATAGACATGAAAAATATGGGTAAGGACAAACAAAAGGCCCACATCCGTAACCGTCGCGATTCCCCCGCAAATGAGATAGCGAAAATACTGCAAAAAGCCCTTGCGGATCTTCCGGCCGAGTATTTTTTCGACGAGATTGTCAATCTTCTCTGTTATCATCTTTTTTTATCAAAAATTCTGATGCTTGATATACTCTCACGAAATCGTTTGGATTGTTGGCGATTATTGCGTTGAACACGTAGTCATTGCTCCTATAAAGCTTCTTGATATCAACATTTTCATCCAATATGCTTGTCCTTTTGAGACTTCGGGACCGGCGATCGGTGGAAATCACGAAATAATCAATCTTGTTTTGCTCAAAAACCTGCCTTTTGAAATCGATAAAACATTTCCCTATGAACGCCTCACAAACAGCTCCTTTGTCCGACCAAATCTTCATTTCATGGGCGCCTGGCAGACTGTTCAGATAATCAGCCGCCTCAATGCTCCCTTCGCCCATCCCCTTCAAGTTGACGACAAAATTTTTGGGCAAAATTTCGGAGGCATAGGCAAGAAAATGGGGCTTCACAAAATACAGGCTGGCCAAAAGGACAATGACCGCAACAGCAAAAGCTGCCGGAAGCGCCATATTTTTTTTGACTTTTTCAATTTCCAAAAATTGGTGAACTCCGATAGCGGCCAACACAAACACCAATGGATAAACCATGATCTGATACCGAACCGTTGTGACAACTTCGTTCACCGTCGATCCCAGATAATAAAGAAAAATGAAAATAAGGATATAAACCGCAGTTATTGTATCACGTTTTGGGTCCTTTTTGCGAAAAATATTGCCAACAGAAAACAAAACCAAAAGCAAAATCAGAGGCGAAACGCTGAAAAGCAAGCTATAGAGATCTGCCGAAATTGCGCCGGTAAATTTCTGCAAAATTTCCCCCTTCCCAATCCCTTTTGGCGAAGCTATGATCGCCTGAAGATCAAATATTTTGAGATGCGCCCAGACGTGCAAAAAAACAAACAGAGAAAAGAAAAGAAAAAGGGCGGCCAAAGCTCCCGCAATGACATTTTTGTATTTCACGAAAAAATCAAAAATTATTTTTGAAAATCTTGCTCTCGCCGCGAAAATATCAAGCGCGAACAAACCGATAAGCCCGACAAAAAGCGGCCAGGTGGAGGAAAATACTTTGTTTCCAATCGTCGCGTTCAAAAGGGCGTGCAAATTCACCCAGGTGGCTGGAAAAAAAACAAAAGCCGTCGCAACCGCCGTTGCCAGAACAATGGCATAATTCACAAACGACTGCTTCAGATATTTCGCAATCGGAACTTTGCGGTGAGCGTGAAAAATATACTCCAAAAGAAAAATCAGGAAAAAATAGACAAAGAGAATGTTGGCCACGTATTTTGTGATGACGGAAAGCCCGAGAAAAAAACCGGAAAGGACGAGATACTTTCTTTCGCCTTCCTTGAGAAACACAAAAAGGCCGAGGGTCGAAAGCGCCGTCAAGATCCAAAGCATGGCGTCCGAATTGATGATGAGAGAGATCCCCAAAAGCACCGGGGAAAGGCCGATGAACAGGAGCGAAAACCTGGCGATATTCCTCCCGAGAAGCTTCTTGATGAGAAAATAGAAAACGGGAAGCATTGCCAGCGTGAAAAGAAAAACTGGCAAGCGCAGACGGAAATATATGTCTCTTATTTTTTGAAGCTGCTCCGGAGTTTTCGGCGAATAGCGAAAAACTTTGTAATCTTTCGGATTCGCGCCGATGAACGGCAACCCCGCGCCTGACACAATCGCGAGCGGAACACCGGGCTTGTCGGAAATATTGGTTTTTTTCCAATTCATTGTTTTCACCGCATTCCAAAAACCGGGAACCCGCCCATAGGACCAATACGGCTCGTCCACTCCGGAAAAATTTTCGAGGCGGTGAAATCCGAAATAAAAGCTTGACGCGACAACAATAAAAAAAATCAAAATTGTGATTATTTTTTCTCTCATATTCAATTTTCCACGATCTCTTTTATTTTATAATTCATTCTTCCCTGCGCCTTGTAGTAGTTTTTGACGGCAATATCCGCCAGAAGCCCAAAAACAAAAAGCTGGATTCCCATCAGGATAAGAAAAATTGCCACGAGCGGCCAAATTTTGTTCGACATCGGAACCGCGTAGGATATTCTGGCAACAAGAAGCGCGGCCGTCAGAAAAATTCCCAAAAAGAATACGATGAGTCCCGCCGCCCCGAAGAGGTGAAGCGGCCGATTGGCATATTTTTTCCAAAACCAGACTGAAATCATGTCAACGAATCCTTTCACTCCGCGTTTCCAATTGTATTTTGTCACACCGTGGCGACGCGGATGGTGAGACACAACAACCTCGCCAATTTTGAATCCCTGAATCTTGAGAAGCGCCGGGATGAAGCGATGCATTTCGCCGAAAAGATCAACATCTTCAAAGCATTCCCTTTTATAGGCCTTGAGACTGCAGCCGCTGTCATGAATTCCGTCATTGATCAGGACTTTGCGCAAGGCATTCGCCACCCGTGAATTGAAATGCTTGAGAAACGGGTCTTTCCTGTTTTTTCTCCAGCCGGAAACAACGTCACAACCTTCGTTTATTTTTTCAAGCAATTTGTCTATATCCGCAGGGTCATTTTGAAGATCGCCGTCCATGGTCACAATGATTTCTCCTTTCGAGTTTTTTATGCCCGCGTCCATGGCCGCAGTTTGCCCGAACCATTTGCGCTGAACAATGAGTTTCAGCGGACTCAAGGTTCTCGCGATTTCCCTTGTCTTGTCCGTGCTGCC
>JAQUQQ010000017.1 GCA_028716005.1 Candidatus Moraniibacteriota bacterium
TTTCAAGACCTCGACAATATTCTCGCCGGTTTCCAAAAATCAGATCTCATCATTCTTGCCGCCCGGCCTTCGATCGGAAAAACTTCGCTTGCCCTTGATATCGCCCGCAATGTGGCTCTCAAGAAAAAAATTCCGGTGGGAATATTTTCGCTCGAAATGTCATCCGACCAGCTCGTTGACCGGATGCTTTCAGCTGAAGGACGCGTTGACGCCTGGCGGATGCGCACCGGCCGGCTCCGGAGTGGAAAAGATGAAGATGATTTCGCCAAAATCGGTGAAGCGATGGGAATTCTTTCCGAAGCGCCTATTTTCATTGATGACTCGGCCCGCGCCAACGTGATGGAAATGCGCACGATGGCCCGGCGCCTCCAAGCCGAACATAATCTGGGCCTCATCATCATCGACTATCTCCAGCTTATGGAAGGCCGTTCAAGCGACAACCGTGTTCAGGAAGTTTCCGAAATTTCCCGCTCCCTCAAGGGTCTCGCCCGCGAACTGAATATCCCCGTTTTGGCCCTTTCCCAGCTTTCCCGCGCGGTCGAATCACGCAGCCCGCAAGTTCCGAAACTTTCGGACCTTCGCGAATCCGGTTCCATTGAACAAGACGCGGATGTGGTGATGTTTCTCTATCGCGAAGACCGCGAAAAACCAGACACGCCGAATAAAAATGTCATTCAGGTCATTGTCTCAAAACACAGAAACGGACCCCTCGGAACAGCGTCATTATACTTCAACGATACAATCACCAGCTTTTCGAGTTTGGAGAAAAAACATAGTCAATAAGTCGCTGATAACATTGGTTATTAGCTGCCCGTTTCGCCGTAGCTTCAGCGAGGCGAGTGGGACAGGTCTTTAGTCTCGGGTCATTGGAAAATAAATCCAATAACTTATGACCAATGACCAGACCCACTGCCCACGGCCTTGTTACTAATGACCAAAATGTATGTTCCCTCGATCATTTCAGAAATTAATAGATCATTTTTCCTCCCTCCCTTCCATCGGACCCAAACTCGCCGAGAGGCTGGTTTTGTATCTCTGGAAACAGGACAAGGAAAAACTCGAAGATTTCGGCGAAAGGTTGAAATCGCTCAAAAACAATATCAAGTTTTGCAAAAATTGTTTCAATATCGCCGAAAACGATTTGTGTTCCATTTGTTCTGACAAAAAACGCGACCGAAGCCTTGTTTGTGTCGTCGAAGAGCCTCTCGATATCATTGCTCTCGAAAAAACCAAAAAATTCAACGGCCTCTATCATGTCCTCGGCGGAAGCATCACGGCGCAAAACAATAAAGATTTGAAAATCAGTGAACTCAAAAACCGCTTAAAAAGCGGAAATATAAAGGAAATTATCATCGCGACGAACCCCACGACCGAAGGCGAAGCGACCGCGCTTTATCTCGCTAGATTCATAAAACCCTTGAATATAAAAACTACCCGCCTCGCCCGAGGACTTCCCACCGGCGGCGATATCGAATACGCCGATGTTGCCACCCTTACCGGCGCGATTGACGGAAGAAAAGAAATGTAATTCGTAATTAGTAATTTGTAATTGGAATAATAAAAAAACCGAATTGCTAATCGCGAGTTACTAATTACAAAAAACGAACTTCTTATGAGTCCGTTTTTTATATAATCAAAATTTTATGAAAAGTTAGCTCACGTTCAACTCCTTCTTCACCTTTTCTGTCAGATCTTCGAGTTGCCACTTGGATTTGATAAAATAGTATGACGGGCCGCTGGCCATAATCTCGTTCAATGTTTTGTCATCCGGATTGAGGTTGGTGAGAATGATGATCGGCACCTTCTTTCCCCATTCGTCCTGGCGCAATTTTTCCATCATCGCTTTTCCGTCCATGACCGGCATGAAAAGATCGAGGATAATGAGATCCGGCTTAGTCTTCAGCGCCATATCGAGCCCCTCCTGTCCGTTCCGCGCCTCAAGCGTCGACAATCCTTCCCGCGACAATTTTTCGGAAAGGGCCTTCAGCATCGGAAGTTCGTCTTCGATAATGAGAATTTTTTTGTCATTTGCCATATATTTTGCCTTACAAATTATCTATGAAACCTCACGGGCAGTTCCAGAAAAAATGTTGTTCCTTTGTTTTCTTCTGAATCAAAATGCAGCTTTCCCCCAAGCTCTTTCGCAATAGCTTTGGCTATGTATAACCCCAGCCCGGTTCCGTCCGTCACCTTGCTTCTTATGTTATCAGCTCGGAACATTTTTGTGAATACCCGATTTTGCTGGGATTTCGTGATGCCATAGCCGGTGTCAGCCACCTTGAACTCCAAATGTGATCCCACGGGAGAAAGCGCCACTTTCACTTTTCCCCCCTCCGGAGTATATTTCACCGCGTTTGAAATCAAATTCTGGAAAATAATCCTTATCATCTCCGGATCAGTTTCCACGGCCGGCAGATTTTCAGCTATATTTTTTTCAAGATCGATTTTTTTTTCCCGCACAAGCGGATCAATTTCATCGAGCGCGCTTCCCAGGACAATTTTGAGGTCAGTTTTTCTCGGTTCGATATTCAGCATCCCCATATCAATCCGCGAAGAATTCAACAGGTCGTCTACCAGATCAATCATCCGTCTATTTTGAGCATAAACCTCATCAAGATATTCTTTTTGTTTTGGATTCAAAGGCCCCACTTCATGTCTCAAGAGCATTTCTGAATACCATGAAACAGATGTGAGTGGGGTGCGAAGCTGATGTGAGGCCAACGACACAAAATCAGTTTTTGCCCGGTCGACCTCCTTGAGATGCTCAAGGCTTTTTTCGGCTTCCGCCAGACGATCAAGCGAACGGAAAGAATAAAAAATGAGAAAAATGAAAACTCCTGTCACGATCAGGAGATGAACCAACGCTTCATAGGAGAAACTATAAAAGCCAGTTTTCGCGCCCAGCATCACCAAAATTTCAATCACAAGAATTGAGAGAAGCGCCGCGAGGAGCCTTCTCGCTGCCATTCCGGAAAGCCCCCGTGAAGCAAATATTCTCACGAGCCCCGTTTCAGGACGAAGCATCAAAATCCCCAAGAAAGTCAAAACAAAAGCAATTGCCGTATGGGCCGCCATACCTTTGTAAGGCGCTATTGTATAAAGACCTGCGACTCCATAGATAAAGCCAAAAAGAGAAACGAGCGCCATGATTCCCGCCGCCACAATGGCTATTTGCCCCCAAAAGACATGTTTTTTTTCTTTTGAGGAATAGAAAGAAAGCGCCATCCCCACCAGCAGGAAATTTAGCGCGCTTTGGGGCGACATGCGAACAATATCCGTTCCCATTTTTCTGGCGAAAAAAAGCCTGTCGATTCCGAAGTTCAGCCTGAAAATGTATTCAATCAGCGTCAGCATACCGAGAATTGCAATGAGAATCGAAAGAAAACTGACCAAGGAGCGCATAAATTTGTGATTTTCCTTCGTCCAATTCAAAAAAAACAGAAATAAGCCAATCAAAACAAACGAGCAGGCTGTGTTCGGAGCAATGACCGGCAAGCTCGGAGCCACTTTCTTGAAAATATCAATTTCAAACTGCCAGCCTAAAACCGCGAAAAAACCAATAAGAAAAACCAAAGTCGCCAAAACTTTGGAAAAAATTTTGAGATGAGTAGCGAGATGGATGTTTATTTGGGTTTTTCCGCCAAAGGCGAGACCTCGCCCCTTCGGGGCGGGCATTTTTTCATTCATTTTTATCGAACCGTAATAAATTTATCAAGATGTTATTTTTTTGCAATCACGTTTGTTTCCCGGAACAAATCAATTTTCTTTTCCACCACTCTTTGCACGGCGTCCCGCGCCTCCGCCATCACTGTTCTTGGATCAATAATAGTGCATTTTTCATGAGTGAACTGGCAAAGAACCGTATTGAAAGCGACCCGGAGGTCCGTGTCTACGTTGAAGCAAACAACTCCCCGTTTCACGGCTTCCGTCACTTTGTGGTTCACCCAATCGCTCGCCCCGTGAAGAATAAGGGGGGTGTTTGGAATCAGTTTGTTGATCTCTTCAAGACGCGACCAATCCGGCTCCGGCCTCTCCCGGAAAAAATCATGGGCGTTTCCAATGGCAATCGCCAGCGCGTCGATACCGGTTTCTTCCACCAGCCATTTCGCGTCGAGCGGATTGGTCATGATTTTGTCCCAGTCGGGATTTGGATCCATGCCCCCCAAATACGGAACTTTTCCTATCTCCGCCTGAACAGCGACATTTTTGGCGTGAGCATAGTCAACCACCCTCTTGGTGATCGCCATATTTTCCCGAAGCGAAAACTCCGAAGCATCAATCATGACCGAACTCATTCCCGCCCCGATTGCCCGCATAACAACATCAAAACTATGGCCATGGTCGAGGTGAAAGCCGATAGGGATCGAGGCCGATTCTTTTTCAATGACCGTTTTTACCACCTCATAGATCACTTCATCCCCGGCATAATTCATCGTTTTCTCGGTGATCTGGATGATTACCGGGCTGTGTTTTTTCACTGCCGCCCGCACAATCGCCTGGGCTTCTTCCATATTGAAAACATTGAACGCCCCAACGGCATAGCCGTTCGCTTTCGCTTCCGTAAGAATGTTTTTTACGCTAGCAAGCATTTTTTGTGTAGAAAGTATTGAGTATAGTGTATTGTGTATTTTCTGAACGATTTATTCAGATATTCAATACACAATACTCTATACACTATACAAAAACTAACTAACCACCATCTACCAGACTGGCAATTTTAATAAACTCATACGGCGTGAGACTTTCCCGGCCGATGAGCGCTCCGTCCATGGCCGGATCAACACAGACCTGTCCGGCGCAAGATGATTTCACCGAACCGCCATAGAGAATCCGCATTTTCTCGACTGCTTTTCTGGAATATAGCTCCGCCAAAATCTTTTTGATGATGATTTTCGCTTCGAGAATTTCGTCGGAGCTCGGGACTTTGTCCGTCCCGACCGCCCAAATGGGCTCATAGGCAACGGTGATATATTCTGTTTTTCCAATCCCAATTCCCGCGAGCGATTTTTCCAGCTGTTTTTTGAGAACCGACGCGGTCTCGTTGCTTTTTCTTTCTTCCCCGCTTTCACCAATGCACAAGATCGCATTGAGGCCGCTCTTGAGAATGGCTTTCAATTTCACATTGATGATTTCCTCATTTTCCCCGAAATATTTCCGCCGTTCGCTATGTCCGACAATTGAATATTCAGCTCCGTTTGATTTCATCATCCCGGCGGAAATTTCTCCCGTATATGCTCCTTGATATTCCCAATAGACATCCTGCGCGCCCAGTTTCACATCTTTCATTTTCCGTTCAAGAAACTGCCGAAAATACACCGCCGGAGGGCAAACAACAATCTCTGTTTTTTCAAAATTTTTTCCGTTTGTTTCCCTTTCCAGCATATCCAAATATCGTCCAAATTCAGTGGGCGTCAACGGATTCATTTTGAGATTCCCGACGATCAGTTTTTTGCGCATAAATTTAGAGCCCTATTGTTAGAAACGTCACAATCGCTCCCGCCGCCATACAGCCAAGAATGACAAGCGGGATGGATTTTTTGAGTTTGATATTGAACACAAACGCCGCGAGAGGCCCCGTCCAGCCGCCGAGAAGCGGAATGGGCGTGGCAGTGAGCAAAAAAACCGCGAATTCTCCCCATTTTTCAAATTTTTTTGCTCCCCTTTTCCGGGTATGCTCAAAAAGCCAATCAAAAAACTTTTTGAAAAAAGTTATATGCCGGGAGAGAAAATCAGCGATTGGCTGAAGAATCAGCAAAATCAGAATCATCGGCACCAAATTTCCCAAAACTGACCAGAGATAGGCTGATGCGGCCGAAAGGTGATAAACTTTTATCCCAATCGGTATCGCCGCCCGCAATTCTGAAATCGGCACCATGGCGATGAGAAATGTCGCGAGCCCCGGCGGAAAATTTTGAAACCAGGTGGAGTAATCGATGTGAAACAAATTTTTGTATTTTGTATATAGTATTTAGTATTTTGTATCTAGTATATTTATGCAAAATACTAAATACCAAATACTAGATACTAGATACTTTTTCTAAGCGCCTCCGCCGCTTTCTCCGGTTCAATCGTCGAAATTTCAATGCCCGTTGAGAGCTCAAACCCGGCCCAGGTCGCCGTGTGCGGCAGAATTTCAATGTGCCAGTGGTAGTGCGGATAATCTTTTCCGTCGCAGGGAGAGGTGTGGATATAGAAATTATAAGCCGGGTCTTCGAGCGTTTTCCAGATCGCGCCGATGGATTTTTGGAGAGCCTCACCCAGATCAATTTTCTCTTCATTTGTGATTCGCTCGAAATAGGGCTTGTGGGCTTTCGGCATCACCCAGATTTCAAAGGCTGCTCGAGAAGAATACGGACAAAAAGCCAAAAAATTGTCGTTTTCAAAAATCAGCCTGTTTTTTTTCTCGAGTTCCCAGCCCGCGATGGCGCAAAAGACGCATTTCCGGTTTGATTTGTGGTATATCTCCGCCCCGTCGAGCTCAAGCTCAATGCCCGGAGAGATAACCGGAATCGCTATAAGCTGCGAATGGGGATGTTCGATGGATGCGCCCGCTTCCCGTCCGTGATTGTGAAAAATCTCGATATAATTCACGGATTTTTTGTTCATGAGATTGAGATACCGGTCCTGAAAGGCGTCAATGATTTCCGCCACTTCAATCGGATCAAGAACCGCGATCTGGCGCAAGTGGTCTCGAGTGACAATGACCTCGTGGTATCCAACCCCGCTCATGCCGAAATACGGCCCTTCTTCGAATTTTTTCACGCTCTGGTTTCGGGAAAAGGCCGGATATTTGTTCGGCATGACCCGAAGACTCCAGTCTCCGTCACTGCGACGAAAAATGAGGGTGTCTTTTTCCTGTCCCGTTTCTTCCGGATAGCAAAAGGGGCATTTGTCCGAAAGCGGCGGGTAGGCTTCTCGTTTTTTCACAAATTCTCCCGGCCGTTTTCCCCGCCCCAGGGCAATAACAACCCAGTCGCCGGTGATGAGATCCTGGCGCAGTTCGGATATTTTTGTTTGTTTTTTCGGTTTTTTATTTTCCTCCACCTTTTGGTATTTAGTATTTGGTATTTGGTATTTAGTATTTGGTATTTAAAAAAATTTATACCAGATACTATATACTAGCTACCAGCTACTATCTACTAATTTTATATTTCCCCGTCATGAGTCTCCACTTTGTCTTGAAAAGGTCGAAAATAACTTGGACATATCCGTTGGGACCGGTCAAAGTGACGGTTGAGCCTGCTTCATTGAGCCATCGAACCGGCATTTGTTTGATATTGAATCCCAGTTTCTTGGCCAGAATGATCAGCTCGAAATCAAAGCCGAATCGGTCAACCACCATTCGGCTGGCCACCGCTTTGGCCGCTTCCGCCGTCAGCATTTTGAATCCGCACTGCGTATCCGGATAACTCCAAAGCCCCAGAACGATTCTGATCAGCCAATTTCCCATGTCTCCCATAATTTCCTTGTATTTGGCTTGATGAATCTGGACATACGATCCCTTGATGTCACGGGAGCCGATGACAACATCGTAGCCTTTTCTGAATTGCGGCAAAAAAGTGTTGAGATGAGTTATGGAAGTTGAACCGTCCGCGTCAAAAAAAAGCCGGATATCGCCTTTCGCTTCCAAGAGGCCTTGCCGGACAACATATCCCTTGCCATGGTTTTTTTTGTTTTCGATAACCCGAAAAATTTCGAATTTGTCTTTCCAGCTTCGGGCGACCTCGGCGGTATTGTCGGGAGAGCCGTCCACCACGATCAAAATTTCATAGCTCAAATTTTTGTCACTGAAGTATTTTTTTATCTCTTTCAAGTTTTGCCCCAACCTTTTTCCTTCTTTGTAGGCGGGAATTATGACGGAGAGATAAGGTTTATTTTTGTTTTCGCTCATAGTTTTTAGTCAATAGTAACAAAGGTCATTAGCTGTGGGACAAGTCAATGGTCATTAGTCACGAGCCAAAGACCAACGACTCATGACCAGACTCACTGCCAATAACCATTGTTCCCAATGACCTAAAGTAATTCTATCACAAAATAGAAACAAACAAAACAATCACTTCTGCTTATCAAGCCATCCCTGAAGGATCAACCGTGCCGCCTCCTGATCGTCAAATTTCTTGATTCCCTTGACGCCTTTTTCAATGAGATTCCTCTGGGCCTCACGGGTCGTGAACATTTCGTCCTGATATTCGACTTCGACTTTTAGTTTCTCTTTCAGAAAATTTCCCAGTTTTTCTCCGGGATATATCGAAGATTCTTTATTTATATAGCTCGCAACCCCAATTATCACTTTTGAAATATTTTCTTTTTCAATAATCTCCGCCAGTTTTTGGAACAAATTTTTGTCATTCTCGAGCGTCGCATACCCAAAAGCCATCCGCGTCTCGCTGTCCCCGACCGCAAGACCGACTTTTGATTCTCCATAATCTATGCCTAAAATATGGCTTGTAACAGGCTTTTTTGGGATGGTTATTGACATTATATTAAATATGTGATATTATTTATAATCAGAAATAAGAAGACAGTAAATTGTTCTTTGGAGGAATAGCAATGCAGAATCGGTTTCCCTCGGAATGGGTTGGCCTTCGTAAAACAGCTAGAAGAGCCATTCGATACGCGGCGTCTAACCACATTAGACCTGACGAGCGTCAATTTTTTAAGCGTCAGGCAGAAGAAATGATTCAAACTCTCTGGGATGTCGGCGCGTATGAAGTTTCTGAAGCGCTTCAATCCGAGATGAAGTCTCGGGGCATCGTCCCTTACGAGCCAGAAGATGAAACGGAATTCGGAGAGCCAGACGTGTCTGGTGGCTATCCTTCCGGCTTTCTCTTCAACGGAAAGCCGCTGTGTTCCTACAACAATCCCAAGGATGGAGACTTCGACGGAAGCCCATTAGAAATATGAGCCATCAAACTGTCCAGTATCCAAGAAACACTTGGCCCCCATGCCTAATCTGGGGGCTTTTATCTTATAAAAATAATCTTCAAAAATATTTTTTATTTTTATTGTCATTTTCAACTTTGATATTTTCCTTTTATAATTTCGTCAAAATATCGCAGCCGTCTTTCGTCACCGCCACTGTATGCTCCCAGTGACCATTCAATTTTCCGTCGAGCGTTTTGTATGTCCAGCCGTCGTCAGCCAGATATATTTCATATCCGCCTTCGTTTATCATGGGCTCAAGCGCGAGCGTCATTCCTTCTTTCAAGACAACGTTCCCGAGCCTTTTGTGAAAATAGTTCAAAACCTGCGGCGGTTCGTGGATGGAATATCCCACCCCGTGTCCGACGAGATCGCGCACGACCGAAAATCCGCATATTTGCGCGTGATCCTCAACCGCGCGGGCATAATCCGAAAGCTTTTTTCCAGGCGCGATGGCGCCAATTCCGAGATACAAACATTCCTCCGTCACTTTCATGATTTTTTCGGCCGTCTTTGAAATCTTTCCGACTCCGACCATGATTGTCGCGTCCGTGTGCATCTTTTTGAGCTCCACGCCCATATCCAATTTCACCAGATCCCCTTCGAATATGATTTTGTTTTTCTCCGGAATACCGTGGACAATTTCGTCGTTCACTGAAACACAAAGCGCCGCCGGGTATCCCTCGCCCGAACCGCCCGGCTGGTATCCGAGAAATGACGGCCGTGCGCCGCGCGAAAAAACAAGCTCGCGGGCGAGCTTATCAAGTTCTTCAGCGCTTTTTCCGGGCTTCACGCTTTCACGCAATTTTTCAAGAATTTCCGCCAAAATCCGCCCGCCCTCGCGCATAATCTCAACTTCTTCTTTGGATTTTATTGAAACGCTACTCATATAATTTTTTCAACTTGTTGAGAATCGACTGGCGGACTTCCCCAATACTCGGCCGGCCGTCGATTTCAACCAAAATTCCTTTCTGGCGGAAATAATCAATAACCGGTTTTGTGTCTTTATTATATATTCCAAGCCTGGTTTTTATCCTTTTAGGCGTGTCGTCAACTCGCTGAAATATTTCGCTTCCGCAAATCGGACATTTCTCGCTTTCTTTTCGAATATCTTTTCCCATGATGAGCACATGCTCATTTTCCTTGCATACCCATCTTTTTGAAAGCCTTTCGATTGAATCTTCTTCCGGCAAATTTATCACAATCACCGCGTCAATTTTTCGATCCATTTCAATTGATTCTCCCTTGAAAAATCCAAGCTGATATTCATTCCTCGGAACCCCTTCGAAGAGAATCCCTTTTTCTTTTGATATCTCGCCCAATTTCTTGAAAAAAACTTCCCGGAAGGTATCGTTGTCAACAAGAACACCTTTGATGTTTATTGTTTCATGGATCAGTTTGCCCAAGGGAGAATCTTCTTTCGCCACATCGCGTAAAATCTTTCCCATTTCAAAATATTCCAGATCGAATTTCTCCTTGAGCATCTTGGCTTGCGTCCCCTTTCCGGAGCCCTGGGGACCTAGAATGATGATATTCATAACTCGCGAATAATGAGCAAATTACAAACGAATAGGAGCGAACTTACTAATATATATTCGTTCTCATTCGCTATTAATTCGCTCTTGATTCGCGAGTTCTTTAAAATCCCTCGTAGTCCCTCATAATCATCTGCGATTCGATTTGCTTCATTATTTCAATCACGACGCTCACCACGATCAAAATTCCCGTTCCGCCGATGGTGAGAGTTTTGAGGTTCGTCACCCCCTGCACAACGAAAGGAAGAACCGCGATTGATCCCAAAAACAGCGCGCCGGTCAAAGTTATCCGGTTCAGGACGCGAAGCAAATATTCTGATGTTGCCGGTCCCGGCCGGATGCCCGGCACAAATCCGCCCTGTTTTTGCAAATTTTCCGAGATATTTTTCGGATCGAAGGTGACCGCGGTATAAAAATAGGTGAAAAGGACAACGAGAACGAAATAAGCTATCCCATAAAATAACTGATTCTTGAAAAGATTGTTGACCGTTGTGGCGATGTTCGCCACGGTCGGATTCGACGCGTGGACAAAAAAATTGGCGATCATTCCCGGAAAAAGCATGATGGACATGGCAAAGATTATTGGGATTACGCCGGCCTGGTTCACCCGAAGAGGCAAATGGGTGGAGGTCCCGCCATAAACCCGATTTCCCCGCACTCTTTTGGCATAGGAGACAGGAATATTGCGCTGGCCTTCGGTGATGAATACCACTCCGGCGATGACCAGCACCGCGAATACGGCGTATCCGAGATAGGTGAAGACTTTGGCTGGATCCCAAACAACAAGAGTCTGCGAAATCGAAGTTGGAAGGCTCGCCACGATTCCGGCGAAAATGATGATTGAAACGCCGTTCCCGATATTTTTTTCCGTGATGAGTTCCCCGAGCCACATCAAAAAGACTGTTCCGGCCGTGGCCGTGAGAATGATCGTCCCGAGCTCAAGGCCGGTGAGGTTCCCGAAAATCCCCTGGGAGCGGAAAAGAGAAATCATTCCGAAAGTCTGAAGCGCCGCGAGAGGCACCGTGATCCAGCGCGTCCACATATTGAATTTCTGCCGTCCGGCCTCGCCTTCTTCTTTATAAATTTGCTCGAGGCGCGGAACAATCATAGTGAGAAGCTGCATGATGATGGAAGCGGTGATATATGGTCCGACCCCGAGCATCACGATTGAAATATTGCGAAGCCCACCCCCGGAAAACATATTGAGAAGCCCGAAAAACTGGTTGTTTTCAAAAAAATTCTTGAGCTGATCCACGTTCACGCCCGGAACAGGAATGTTCGCCGCCAGCCGAAAAACAACAAGAATCCCCAAAATGAAGAGGATCTTGTCGCGAAGTTCTTTTATTTTGAAGATTTGGGTTATTTTTTGAAGCATTGTTTTGTATCTAGTATTTTGCCCGCCTGCTTTGAAATGCATCGGGATTACAATAATCCCCCTAGAATAAATTTCTTAACATGTTTTTGCAATTCACTTCGAAATAACATCAAAGCATTTCGGGCAGGTATCTAGTATTTTGTATTCTTGAAATATACCAGATACAAGATACTAACTACCAGATACAATTTTTCCTCCCGCTTTTTCAATCTTCTCTTTCGCGCTTTTTGAAACAAGGCAATTCTCAAAAGTGATTTTTTTGGTGATTTCTCCGTTTCCAAGAATCTTGACCGGCACCTTTATTTTACGGATTAATCTCTTTCCGCGCAAAGCCTGCGGGTTTACGACCGCTCCGTCAGCGAAATATTTGCTTATTTTTTTGAGATCGATAACTTGATTTTGAGGATGGATTGACTTGAAACCGCGCAGTTTCGGCAAGTGCTCAATGAGAGTTGATCGCCCACCTTCAAAAATCGGGTTTATGCTCACTCCCGATCGGGATTTTTGCCCCTTCACCCCGCGGCCGCTGTAAGTGCCTTTCTTTCCGCCCCGTCCAACCCGTCTCTTTGGCTTTTTCGATTTAATTTTGAGTTGATGAATCTGCATATTTTTTGTAACTAGCAATTCGCAATTTTGCTCGCTCCGCTCGCTGTAATTTGATAAGATGAAGTCCGAATTACGAATTACTAATTACGAATTACGGCTCGAAAGAGCCTTTACTTGCTCCAACGCCTTCACTGTCGCTCTCGCCACGCTCAATTTGTTCGCTGACCCCATTGACTTTGAGACAATATCCCGAATGCCGGCCAGTTCCACGACAGAGCGCACGGATCCCCCGGCCACGATTCCGCGCCCTGGTTTGGCCGGCTTGATCATAACCTTCGCGCTTCCGACTTTCGCCTCCATGGAACAGGCAATCGTGTTGTTGTGCCTTTTTATCTGGACCATGTTCTTTTTTCCGCTGTTGAAGGCTTTGCGCACCGCTTCACTCACATCCACGCCCTTCGCGACTCCAACCCCGACTTTTCCGTTCCTGTTTCCGATTATCAAAACCGCCCGGAAGCGAAAACGGCGCCCGCCTTTCACCACTCTTGTCACTCGCGCGAGTTCCAAAAGCTTCTGGTCGTATTCTGGTTTTTCTCTTCTTGAGAATTTTTTTCTAGCCATATCCTTGGTATATAGTATATAGTATTTGGTATTTAGTATTTTGTTTACAGAATCTAATCTGCAAAAACATACCAGATACCAACTACCAGATACTAGCTACTAAAACATTAGCCCTCCCTCTCTTGCCCCTTCGGCGAGAGCTTTCACTTTCCCGTGATATTTGTAGCCATGCCGGTCAAAAATAACTTCCTTGATTTTTTTTGCGAGCGCCACCTTTGCCATTTCCGCTCCAATCTTTCGGGCCGTTTCAATGTTATTTTTTCCGCCTTTTATCTTCCGGCTGTCCAACGCCGCGATCGTTTTTTCTTTCTCGTCATCGATAAGCTGGACATAGATATAATTGAGACTCCGAAAAATACAAAATCTGGGACGATCGGCTGTGCCCACAATTTTCGCTCTTCCCCTTCTGGCTCTTTTTTTTCTTAATTGCAATTTACTCATAAACAATTCGCTCTTTATTAGCGAGTTATTATTATTTTTCTGCTCCCACTGCCTTCTTTCCGGCCTTCTTCCTCACAATTTCTCCAACATACCGGAAACCTTTTCCTTTATAGGGCTCAACTTTTTTGAGCGCTCGGATGGACGCGGCCTGTTGGCCCACCTTTTGCTTGTCAATTCCTGAAATTGTGAGAATATTCTTTTCGATTTTTGCTTCCAGTCCTTCGGGAATTTCGACTTCCACTGGGTGGGAAAATCCTAGGGCCAGATTGATTTTCTTTCCCTGGACAGCCATGCGATATCCAACCCCCTGGAGCTCCAGTTGCTTTTCGAAACCCTTTGTCACTCCTTGAATCATATTGGCGATAAGCATCCGCGTCAAACCCCACAGCGACCACGCTTGTTTTGTGTTTCTTTTCGCGGATACCCGGATTTCTTTTTCAGAAACTTTCACCTCAACATCATCGTGAAAATCAAAATTGAGCGAACCTTTCGGCCCCTTTATGGAAATTTTTTGCCCCGAAACCTTCGCGTCAACGCCTTCGGGTATAGCTACTGATTGTTTTCCGATTCTACTCATTTATTTAATATTAATTCGTATATTCGTATAGATTCGCAATTCGTAAAGACTACCAGATTTCACAAATTATTTCTCCTCCCAGTCCTGCGCGCCTTGCCTCGTTATCGGTCATGAGACCTTTCGATGTCGAAATGACAGCAAAGCCAAAGCCGTTTCTAACGACTGGAATGTGATCCTTTCCGACATAAATTCTTTGTCCCTGCCGGCTGATCCTTTGGAGTCCCTGGATATACGAACCTTTGCTTCCTTTTTCATTCTGGGAATATTTGAGGTTCATCTTCAGAAAATTTTTTCCGTTTTCACTGTTTTCTGAAATTCTTTCAATGAATCCTTTCTTTTTCATTATTTCGGCAATTTTTTTCTTGAAATTTGAAAAGGGAACAACCACCTCCGGATGTCCGGCTCGGGTCGCGTTTCTTATTCTTGTCAGCATGTCGCTTATTGGATCGGTCATATGTTTTTTGTTACCAGCTTGATTTTCTTACGCCTGGAATTTCCCCTTGACTTGCCAGTTCCCGGAAGCATATCCGGCACAATTCAAAATCACGCATATATCCGCGTTTGCGGCCACAGCGCCAACATCTCCGCACAATGCGGCTTGAAAATTTCGGTT
>JAQUQQ010000018.1 GCA_028716005.1 Candidatus Moraniibacteriota bacterium
GGATCAAAGTACATCTTTGATCCCTTATCGAGACGGGTTCTCGGTGAAGGATACGACGATCTGTTCCTGCTCGACCATCTTATTGTCGGGGAGCTTGAGGGATATAAGTATATACTGGACCTCAATCTTTTTTCCTGCAGAAGAATAAGCGACGGCTACAAAAAAATCTACCGTCAGCCGAACGGAGATTTCATTGGCGAACGGGACGGACGTAAATATGTCCTCAACCCGTTTACGGGGCGAGCTGAGGAAAAAAGCCAGAATTTAAACAGCCACAACTAGGCATCGGGGAGCACACGCAGGCAAAGCTCTGCGTTGTGCTCCCACCCCATCCGAGTTCTTGAGCGCATGTCGCGATCTGGCGAATTCAGATGGGGGACCCGCCGTCTCCGCCAACTGGCGGATTTGGCAGGGCAAGATTGTTCTTTGAGAAAAAACTAAACTGCGGAGAAATGAAAATCAATGCTTGGTTTTTGCTTTTCCGCAGTTTGGAAAAAATCCCGGAGCCATGCGGATTCCGGAAAAATTTGAAAGATTTGAAAGGAGCGGATCATGAATCTGATAATCTCGGTAGTACTGGCAGTTTTGGCGGTTGGCTGTGGCCCTCAACTGGTGGATTACAAGCAGGAGCAAGTATTGGTAAAGGGTGAGAAGATAATTATTAGCCTGACAGAATCACGTCGCCAATACCAATACCAATCTCAATCCCGAGCAGTTGCGGTGGCAGAGATTGCGGAAGTGTGGGAGCAGAGAGGCAATCGGCACCCCGAGCAGGGGGCAGATGAAGTCTTTGAGACCAACTGCGAGGTCGAAAATTTCGGCCGGATTCCCTACCGGACCAAGCGAGCTGGCAAAGTCGCCTATTGGAGGGACGGCCGCGAAATCGGAGGTCTGGGTGGTAAGCGGTATATCCCTGTCTTCGTGAGCAAGAAGGAATGGTTTACGGTTCATGCAATGAAAGTAGAGAAAAAGTTTCCTTTCCATTTCTGGACCAGGAATCATTACTTCGCCGATGCCACGGTCACCTTGATCGGTATCGAGGGGAATCGGTCCGATGGCCGGGAAATCAAAAGAACTTTCCAGCTTAAGAGGGAGAAGTCTCTCGGAAACAGCTGGGAAGCTCAGATGATAGTGCCAGGGGATTTCTGCATCATGGAGATTGTCGTGAAGCCGAAAGGCAAGAAGGAGATCAAATTTCTGGCATATCAACAAGTCAGGGGCGGCGGCAGAGTGAATATCCTGTTGAGCAGTTGCCCCCTACCCGAAACCTTTGCCCGTCCTCGGCTGACGATCTTCCAACCGCGGAAAGCAGAGGTCAGAGTTTGGCCCACAACGTTCCAGGCACCGGAAAAC
This sequence comes from Candidatus Moraniibacteriota bacterium, assembly GCA_028716005.1. Classification (GTDB taxonomy): domain Bacteria; phylum Patescibacteriota; class Minisyncoccia; order Moranbacterales; family UBA11712; genus UBA11712. The sequence goes on from JAQUQQ010000018.1 coordinate 1,354, forward strand.
ATTCCGGGGCTGTATCAGTAATTCTTGGGCAGGGAACCTTCAAGGTTTCCCTGCCCACCCCATCCGAATTCGTTATTGCGTTATCGTCGATAGCGAATTCAGATGGGGAAAAAAATTGTTCTTTGAGAAAAATTGGCCGAGGCAAAATGGAAATTATATTTAGTTTCTATTTTGGCTCCGGCCAAAGATTAAAAAAACTGACAAAGAGAGGAAAATATGAAAAAACTGGTCATTCTGGCGATGATAGCCGCTCTGTGCGGCATGATGGTGGTTAATGCGGTGGCGCAGACTGCGCCGTATCGGTCTGATTTTATCAAGGCCCAAATGAAGTGGTTCGAGGAGCGCTATCCGGACTGTCATGGCATTGCCATGCCCTTTGCCTGGGGAACTGGCAGGTTTGTGAAGGGAAATGGAACTCCGCTCCCCATCGAGTGGTATGCGTATAGCAACTCCGACGGAAATATGATTCTCGTCTTCAACTTCGTCATGCCCAAGGACGAGCTGGAGAAGATGCAGGTCCGGCGGGGCTGGGACGTATTCGTTCCGGAAGGCGACAAAAAAGTCACCTTGATTGCCCTGGGTAACGACTGGGCGTTCGAGAAAGACAAGGAAGGTAAGGAAATCAAAGTCATCGACAAGGGAGGAGCTATCCGCCGTGGAGTGGCGGAACTCAATCTAATCAGGTATTTCAAGGATCTCCGGATCCGGGGATATCTTGATTGAGCAATCCGGCGGGGGCTTCGACGGCAGTCGCAGCTCCCGCCCCCCATCCGAATTCGTTATTGCGTTATCGCTCATAGCGAATTCAGATGAGGGAAGGTTCATTGCAAAAAACGGATCCGAGGGATTCGATAAATTTTAGGGAGGTGGTTTATGCCTGATTCCTTGTTGCTTATTGGCGGGATTGTTTTGGCATTTCTTCTTGTTGCGGCTTGCAGCGGCCGGATGTCTGTCTCCGACAAATCGTTCAGCTACTACAGCCGGTCGCCAAAACGATGCCAACGGCTGGCAAAAAAAATCGGGAGGGCCGTGATTGCATGCGGAATCGATCCGCAGCTCATCGAAACGATTGCCAAAATCATCAATCAGGAACACGAAGACTTGCTGCACAGGCGTGATTTTGAAAGCAGCTCAAGTCTGATGGAGCGTTTGGGGCGGTATCGTTACGCCATAAACGCTTTGAAAAGGATCAGCCAAGGGAATCTCAAAATAACTCCCTGGGAGGCCCACGCCCTTGACATGCTGGGCGCCGGCAGCCAAGGAGGGCTTCAAAGCCTGTGGACGAGATTTTCGGTCTGCCCGATTGATTATCGCTTCGTGGGCAGGGTGGAACCTCATCACGACAGTCTCTGGTTTATACTCTGGGTGGAAAAAATACGTTCTGGAAACGAGCAATACCGACAAAGGTCGGTTCGCTGAACCAGGCTAAATGTCAAAAAAGGGAAGATCGCCAAGGGGAAGGAACCGGGAGTCGATTCAAAATTCGGCGCCCGGTTATTTTTTTTCAAAAGGGGAGTCAAATATATCCACGCGGGCAAAAGTGGCTCCTCTCTTATTCCAAATGAATATTTTTGTCGATCTTCTCCAAAGTATTTTTGAGAAAAGGGAATTGTTTCAATTTTGGGTCAAATTCAAAAAGAGATTGCGCTTCGATGCGGGCTTGTTGGATGAGTTTCACGTCGCTCAAATGCCGCATGGCCGAGTCGGCGAGACCGGATTGGCGCTTGCCGATAAATTGTCCCGGACCGCGGATTTCGAGATCTTTTTCGGCCAGCTTGAAACCGTCTTCGGATTCTATGAGCGCTTTGAGCCGCTTGTTTGTGTTTGCCGAAGCCGAATCGGTGAAAAGAAAACAATACGACTGGTGTTCGGAGCGGCCGACACGCCCGCGGAATTGGTGGAGCTGGGCCAGGCCGAATCTTTCCGATCCCTCAATGACCATAATCGTCGAGTTGGGAACATCCACACCGACTTCAATGACGGAAGTGGAAACCAAAATATCAAACGCTTTATCCTTGAATTTTTGCATAACATCTTCCTTGTCTTTTGGTTTCATCCGGCCATGCAGCAATCCAATTTTCAGATGCGGAAAAATATCGTTTGATAGTCTTTCATGTTCCTCCGTCGCTGCTTTTCCGGATATTTTTTCCGATTCTTCGATGAGCGGAAAAATGAAAAAAGCTTGCCGCCCTTTTTTGATTTCGGCGCGGATAAATTCGTATACTTTTTCGCGATTGGCCGGAGTCACGATTTCCGTGATTATTTTTTTTCGGCCTTTGGGAAGTTCGTCGAGAATGGAAAGGTCCAGATTCCCGAAAAATGCCAGAGCCAGCGTGCGGGGAATAGGAGTGGCGGTCATGGAAAGAAGATGGGGAACAGAATTCTTCAGGTTATCTTTCAGATTTGCCGTCGCTTTCTGGAGTTTGGCTCTTTGTTCAACTCCAAAGCGATGTTGTTCGTCAATGACAACCAGCGCCAGATTTTTGAACTCCACCGATTCCTGGATGAGCGCGTGCGTGCCAATCAAAATTTTGATTTCCCCTCGCCGGATTTTTCCGAGGAAATTTTTCTTGGTGTTTTTTTTCCAGACCGTCCGGCATTGGCTCGCCGTTAAAATGCCGACTTTTTGGGAGAAATTTTTGAATATTTTTTTGAAAGTCTCGAAGTGCTGGATGGCGAGGACTTCCGTTGGCGCCATGATGGCCGTCTGGTAGCCGGCCATCATCGTTTCAAGGGCGGCAATGGCCGCCACGACTGTTTTCCCGGAGCCGACGTCGCCTTCAAGCAGCCGGTTCATCGGGTGCGGCTTCTCGATATCTTTCAAAATTTGGAATGTTGATTTTCTTTGCGCGTCAGTGAGTTTGAAAGGAAGGGATTTCACAAAATCTTTGACCAGTTTTTCGTCAAAATCTATTTTCGTCGCCTGGCTCATTTCCCAATCTTTTCGCGCCCGCACTGACGCAAGCTGAATGAGAAACATTTCCTCGAAAGCCATCCTTTTTTGAGCTTCCTTCACTTTTTCAAGGTTTGATGGAAAGTGGAGTTCCCGGACAGCCTCCTTCGCGCCGATCAGTTTTTGCCTTTTGAGAATCGCGTTGGGAATCACTTCCGGGATTTGGTCAAGATATTTTTTGAGAAGCTGGCTCGCTTTCCAGCGCAGCCAGCGCGACGTGACGCCCCGGGTTTCGGAATAGACGGGAACCAGCCGGCCGGTGTTGGTGGGCGCGCGCAACGCGTGTTCATAAGCGGGGTTTGAAAGAAAAATCCCTTTTTTGTCCCAGTTTACTTTTCCGCTCATCCGCACAAGAGTTTCTTTTTTGATGTTTTGAATGATATAGGGCTGGTTGAACCAGACGACCCTCACCGATCCGGATTCATCCTCGATGAGCGCTTCGGTGATTGCCATTCTTTTTTTCCAGGTGTGGATATTTTTGATTTCAGCGATTTTCCCTTCCACAGTCGCGGTTTCATTCTGCTCGAGATTGGCAATTTTCGTGAGGCGCGAAAAATCATCATAGCGGTGCGGGAAGAAATGCAAAAAATCACGGACTGTTTCGACGCCGAGCTGCTTCAGCTTTGGGAGATATTTTTTTTCGATGAAGGAAATTTGTGAGAGCGGTATTTGAAGATTGTTCATGATTTTATTCTATTACAAAGCTAAGCTTTAGGAAAATTCCTAAAGCTTAGCTTTGTTTGCGCCCTCGATAGGCCCGCCGATGCTAAAGCTTTGGCGGGTAAAAATCGAACCTGATCAATATAGAAGTTTTTTGTGTCCCCGCGAGGAATCGAACCTCGATTTTAGGCTCCGCAAGCCTATGTTCTATCCGTTGAACTACGGGGACATGTTGATTATGCGCATTGTCCCGCAGTCGCGGGATCAGGCTCTGGCCGAAACTATGAGGACAAAAATTTTCGTTGCATGTTATAAGGTATGCGTTTTGCGGCTATAGCCCTATTATTTTTTCAAGCCGGTCAAGGGCCGAAAGTTCCTGCTTGATTTCGGGGAGATATTGAAGAAGGGTTTCGCGGATTTTGATCGGGTTGGCGTTTCCAATCGGGATGTGAATATAGGGGAGGAAAGTTTTTTTGCTGTGGAGGCTCAAAATCCGGATCTCTTCTTCAATTTCATAAAAAATCCAGAAACTGCGGATATCGTCGTATTCATAAAAATAATCATCCACCTTGATTCCGTCAGGCGTGATTTGCATTTTGATTGTTCGGGGTTGGCGCTCGGCATAAACATATCCCAGCATTCCAATCAGGATGAAAGTTATCGCCATCAATATGCTGTTTGTTATGAGCGCGTATACGATAATAGCGAGCAAAACTCCGCCCATCACCCAATACCATTTCGGCGGTTTTTCCGAGTGTTCATATTCTGGCGCTTCCCAGGAGAAAGAAGTTTCCTCGGAAACCGTCGCTTCAGCCGGATTTCTTCGGGCAATTGTTTTTGAAAATTTGTTTCTTGGCATTGTTTTTTATCTAGTTTTCGGAAGCGGGAGGATTCGCCCGGCATGCGCCGGGCGCCCCGCGAATGCGGGGCGAACCCAAAATATTTGCTAAAGCAATTTTCGGGAAGCCTGGGACGAAGTGAGAACGCTGGCTACCCTATATTGCTATAATACACAGGAGTTAGGAGTTTGCCAATAAAATAACAATCTGCATAATAACTTATTGACCTAGTGTTAATATCGGTGTAATCTATTATTAGAAATTAAGTTAAAATTATTAACTAACACAAATATATGACAGGACCAAAAATGGAAAAAGGAGAGAAACAATCCGGCTCCGATCTAAACAAAGATGGGTCTCCAGCAGAGGCTCTTGAAAATATTCAAGGCAGAATTGAAAACCTCCTTAGCTCCCATGAAGAAATGTTAGAAGATTACGGCCTTGCGCATCTGCTAGAGCAAGAACTAGAGGGGATAAAAGAAACCACGGGACCTAATCCACGTATGAATCCAGAAGCAGCTCTTGCTCACGCACAGGGGGTGTTAGAGGCCCTGCTCAGTTCCTTTGCTGAGAAGAACGAATCAACCCAAAACGATGTGGAAAAGCAATTAAGGCAAATCTTAGCGGAAATAGAAAAAGTTACAGGCCCATCAGATGAATATTACAAAAAATAACAACACATAAAATTAATATCAATCCGAAAAGGCAATGCATAGCTGTAACCCTTTTTTGATGTGTTCTCCTTGTGAAAAAAATCCTATTCTATTATTAAAAGTTCTAAAACTCAAACCCTATAATAAAAATAATCCCTGAGATAGGGGATTATTTTTCGTTCGGAGAGGGTGGGAACCGAACGTCGCTATCGCTCCTTGAAACCTTGCGGTTTCAATTCTTCCACCGCGGGAAAACTCACGTTTTCCCGACCCCTTTCCTGTTCAAATCCACCCTAAAATATTTGCTAAAGCAAATTTCGGAGAGGGTGGGATTCGAACCCACGGACCCGTTTAAAGGTCAACACATTAGCAGTGTGCTGCTTTCGGCCGCTCAGCCACCTCTCCAATATTAAATTTTATGCCAGCTATTCCATAGGGTCAATCCCGCCTTGGCGGGACTGCTTTCGGCCGCTCAGCCACCTCTCCAATATTAAATTTTATGCCAGCTGTTCCACAGGGTCAATCCCGCCTTGGCGGGACTGCTTTCGGCCGCTCAGCCACCTCTCCTCCATTACTAATCTTGAAATGTGCCTAGTCTTTTTCTAATATCCTTTTTGCCGTCACTGCTTTTCAGAAATTTTTCCCTTCTCTGCGCTTGTTCTTTCGATGCATATGCCTCGTAGCAAACTAATTTTATTGGCAGCCGGTGTTTGGTGGAGATTACCTTTCCGAGTCTATGTTCGCATATTCTTCTTTTCAAATCAGAAGTTGAACCGAAGTAAAAATTGTTATCTTTGAGGCTCAGCAAAATATAGACGTAATACATAATATTTTGTAGGATTCGTCCGGCATGTGCCGGACGCCCCGCGAATGCGGGGCGAACCCACGGACTCTGTGCGGAAGCGGGAGGATTCGAACCTCCGAGACCCGTGAAGGCCTAACGGTTTTCAAGACCGTCGCATTCGTCCGCTCTGCCACGCTTCCGAGGTATAAGCTACTAATACAGCATACGACAGATGGGCTATTTTTTCAATGTCTGTCTCGCAATGACGACCGCAAAAACTTTTTTCGCGCCGGCCCGCTTGAGAATTTTCGCGCATTCCTCAAGAGTCGCGCCGGTCGTGGCGATGTCGTCAACGAGATAAACAATCTTACCTTTTATTTTTTCCAGACTGATGCCAGGTCTAATCGCGAAAAGGTCCCTGACATTTTGGAGCCGATCATGATAATTTTCAAGCTCCATCTGCGGCTTATTATATTTTTTCCGCTCCAAAAGGTTCAAGACTGTGATTTTGAACGGAGGTGCCAGATTTTGCGAAATATTTTCGGCAAGAAGCTGGGCCTGGTTGAAACCGCGCCAGCGGAGCCGTCGCGGGTGAAGCGGCACTGGAATGATTGCCGAAGGAAGGGGCACGTTTTGCGAGAGCAAAGCTTTTATTTCAAGCCGGGCCAACGGTTCGGAGAGGCTAATCGCGAACCGATATTTGAAATTGTGGATCATTTTTTTGACAGTCTGGTTTTTGTAGGAAACAGCCGAGATCAAAGCATCCAGATGGAGCTTTTGGCTGGTCCGGCAAGCCCGGCAAAGAAAACCGGACAGGGTTGTTTCTCTTTCACAGGCCGGGCAAACCTGATCGCGCCGGATGGGAATCTTTTGAAAACATTCCCCGCAGATCCAAAAATCATTTTTTTGGCAGCCGAGACAGGCTATCGGGAAAAGCGTATCAAGGACTGTTTTTTTGATTTTTCCAATTATTTTCTTCATTTCCGGCTATATTTTGAGAGGAGAGATAATATTTGTTATAAAGTATATTCTATCTGGGGCATTGTTCCAAAACGGGGGTTGTGCGGTTTTGCCAAATATGGTAATATTGGCTTACTAAAAAAATATCTGAGAATACAAAAATAAAATGAAATTTGCGGAATCAAAAAATTCTTTTGGTTATTGTGTTTTATTTAGGGCGGGGTGATTTTGCCTTGCTTTTTTGTTTATGTTTAGTTTTTTTTCCGGAAAAAATCGCTCTCTCGGAATTGATATCGGCACGACCGGTATCAAAATTGTTGAGCTCAAGAAAGAAAACAATGTTCCGGTGCTTTTGAACTATGCCCTTTCCTATGATTCCGGATCGTTGCTCCAATCGAACAGCCTGGAAATGCTTGACGGGCAGACCGGGAGGATTTTGCAAGGAGTTTTGAAAAAGGCGGAATTCGGGACGAAAAGAGGGGTCGTGGGCATACCGAGTTTCTTGGCTCTCATTTCTTTCCTTGAACTTCCGGAAATGCCGTCTTCTGAGATCGAAAAAGCTATCCGGTTTGAAGCAGCCAAGTATATTCCTTCGCCGATTGACGAGGTCAATCTTGGCTGGGAAGTTATTGGCAGCTATCAGGAGAAACCGGTGGAAGGAGGTCAGCCAATCCGCAGTGGGCAAAAAATGCAGATTATGGTGGTAACGGTTCCCAATTCAGCCGTTGAACGGCTTTCTTCGGCGATGGCCATCTCGCGGATTAGCGTTACGGCAATGGAAGTCGAAAATTTTGCCACAGTGCGCTGTCTCATCGGAAACGATAAAGGAACTTTTATGATTGTGAATATTGGCGCAAAGGCGACCGACTTCACGATCGTTAGTGATGGAATTGTCCGCGTAACCAGAAGCATAGATGTCGGAGGAGCGGAAATTTCGAGAGCCCTTGCCAGCGGCCTGGGAATAGATCTTCAAAGGGCCGACCGAATCAAAAAATCAAGCCAAATGAATTTATTGGATTCCAAAGATCAGCTCTCGTCTCTTGTCGGTCCAGTCATTGGTATGATTCTTGACGAAGTGAAAAGGCTGCGGGAGATATATCACAAAAAAAATCCCCTCAAAAAAATAGAAAAAATGATTTTCACGGGCGGGACGTCAAAGCTTGCCACTCTTACGGATTATTTCTCGAAGCAGCTTTCCTCGGAGTGCCAAAGAGGAAATTCTCTGGCAAGGATCGGCGTGAAGAAAGAATACCAGGGAATTGTTCAGGAAGTGGCGCCAGAGCTGACGGTTGCCATTGGTCTGGCTCTCCGGGGACTGGAGATATCGTCCAAGTAGGCTTTTCTGCGATTTCCTCAAATGCCATAGCTATGGTAGAATTATACCCAGCAATCTAATAAATAAATACAAAATAAAAATATGGTTACCAATATAAACCTTGCGGCCCCTGAAAGGCAAAATAAAATCAATTTATCCGGAAAAGCATCGCTTGTTCTTTCGGTGTTGCTTTTGGTCGTCGTGGTTGGAGTTTATGCAGTCATCGTTTTTATTTCAAGCCGCACTCTCAACCAAGAAAAACAAATTGAAAGCCAAATTCAAGCGGAAAGCGCCAAAATTTCCGGCCCGGAATTTGCCGAAATGGCCGATTTTCAGGATAGATTGAGCCTCATTGACAAGATTCTCGGGGACCACATCTATTTCGACGGCTATGTCAAAAATTTCAGCAAATATATTCTTCCGGAGGTGCGCCTGACGAGTCTTGGCTGGAAAGACGACGGAAGCGAAATCTCCGTTTCAGGAACAGCGCCGAATTTTGATGCTCTTTCCCGGGAATTGATTCTTCTCAAAAATTCGCCGATTGTCCAATCAGTCGAATTCAACAGTGCGACGGAAGCAAAAGGCCAAGAGGGCCAGAGCGGAGTGACATTCAGCCTCATGGCAAAAATAAAAAAAGAAGCTTTAAATAAATAAAAACCAAAAAAATGGCCATAAAATCAATCGGATTGAAAGTTCTTATTCTCCCTTTATCGCTTGCCTTGGCTGTGGGGATTTCTATCATATTTATCAAGCCGGCTTTTGAGAGAATGAATACCAGCCGGAAAGCCCTTGCGGACGGGAAAGAAAAATTGATGGCTCTCCAGGCACAGTCGCAGAAATTGAATGAAATGAAAAAAACCTTCGATTCTTTGGAAGAAAAAAATATTGTGGAGATAGCTCTTCCCGACGAAAAAAGCGCTGAAGACTATTTGAGCGAACTTTATCAGAGAGCCTCAAGGAGCGGAGTTTTGGTCGACGCTTTCAATGTTGCCGAAAATTCCCCGGGCACATCCACTTATGTCTGCGGGGGTCTGGCGGCGGTTCCGGAAACTTCATCAGATGCTTCTTCTCCGGCGACAGAAAATGGAAGTGGTTTTGCGGCTTCCGCGGTTTTGCCAGCTTCGGCTGCTTGCGTTCAGGGATTGGCTGTCAAAATTTCAACCGAAGGGACTTGGGACCAGCTTTTGAGCTTTTACAAATATCTGGCCGACTCAAACCGGATTGCCAATGTGTCAGAGGTTTCGATTGCTCCCAAGAACCAAGCATCAGCTGAAGGTTCCAGCTCCGACCTTTTGGGGAGCCAGATCAGCCTGAATATTTTCTATAAGCCAAAAAGTTTGACAAGCGATATGGCGACCATCGGGACAATCGCGTCAGGAGCCGGAATAAATCAAGGGATTCTCAAAAAATTGGAAGAAGTTGTCTACGCGCCCTATGTCGAGCCGGTTGTTTCTGAAACAGGTGAAAGAAATTTTTTCAAATAGAGCGGACCGAAGTGAATTTGCGGCCGGCCTCAAAAATTGATTTTCGCAAATTGAAATGACGGTAAAAAGCAAAAATGCCCAAGACAAAGAAACAAAGGAAGAAAGCATAGATTGGGAGAACCTTAAAATATCTCCTGAAGTTGTTGGCTTAGTGCCGTATGAAGCGGCCAAGAAATACCGCTTTGTGCCTCTCGAAAAAGACGGGCAGGCGCTTCGCGTCGGTGTTGTGGATATGGATGACATTGAAGTGCAAAATGCCCTTCAATTCTTGGCAGAAAAAAACCGATTGAGCATCGAAATGATAAAAGTCTCGGAGAAGGATTTCAAATCGGCCTTGGGCGCCTACACCAGTCCGAGCTATGCTATTTCCAAGGCGCTTGAGTCGATTAGCCAGGAAGCTACCAGCGACGCCATTGAAGAGAAAAAAGCGGGAAAAAAAGAAGAAGAAATCGACAAAGTCATCCGGGAGGCGCCTGTTGCCAAAATCGTGGAAGTGATTCTTCGAAACGCTATTGAAGGATCCGCCAGTGATATTCACATCGAGCCTCTTGAAGATCTGGTGCGGGTGAGATACCGGCAAGACGGAGTGCTTCACAATTCATTGATGCTTCCCAAAAAAATCGGACCGGCGATTGTTTCCCGCGTGAAAATCCTCTCCAACCTCAAGATTGACGAACGGCGGAAACCCCAGGACGGACGTTTCCGGATCATTGAAAAAGGAAAACAAATTGATTTCCGCGTCTCCTCGCTTCCCGTTTCCATGGGTGAAAAAGTGGTGATGAGGGTTTTGGACAAAGAACAAGGGCTCATCAGTCTTGAGGATCTGGGGATACAGGGAAGAAATTTTGACATAATAAAAAAGAGCGTTTTTGAACCCTTCGGAATGATTTTGGTCACCGGGCCGACAGGAAGCGGAAAATCAACCACCCTTTATTCAATCCTTCAGATTCTCAACAAGGAAGGGGTGAACATTATCACGCTTGAAGATCCGGTTGAATACGCTATCGAAGGAATAAACCAGAGCCAAGTGAAACCCGAAATTGGCTACACTTTCGCGACAGGGCTGCGCTCCATATTGAGACAGGATCCGGACGTCATCATGGTTGGTGAAATTCGAGATGATGAAACGGCCGAGCTTGCAGTTCATGCTGCTCTTACCGGACACGTTGTTCTTTCCACTCTCCACACCAATGATTCCACCGGAGCGATTCCGCGACTGATCGACATGGGAGTTGAGCCATTTTTGGTGGCTTCGTCGCTTCGGGTTATCGTCGCTCAAAGGCTGGTGAGAAAAATATGCAAATATTGCAAGGAGGAGATGAAAATGTCTGACTCGGCCAAAGCCAGCATCGAAAAAGCGCTCGCGTCCATACCGGATGTTCACAAAAAAGACCTTGATCTGCCAGACGAGATAAAAATGTTCAAAGGAAAAGGGTGCCCCCAATGCGGAGGTTCGGGAATGAAGGGGAGAATCGGAGTTTTTGAGGTGTTGTATATGGATGAGCAGATTGCCAATCTTTTGGGTGAAAAAATTGATGAAGACGAGCTCAAAAAAGCGGCTGTGGCTCAGGGAATGATACCAATGAAGATAGACGGGATGGTGAAAGTAGTGAAGGGTTTCACGACGCTTGCGGAAGTGGAAAGGGTGACGGAAGAAGGTTATTTGGAAATAGAATAAATATATGAGCAAGAAAAAAATATTAATCGTGGAAGATGACAATTTTGTGGCGGAAGTCTATTCAACCAAATTTTTGGAAATAGGGCATGAAGTCCGAATTGCGCAAAATGGGGAAGAAGGACTCAAAATGGTCGGCGAAGAAAAACCGGACCTGATCCTTCTCGACATCATCATGCCAGTGATGGGCGGAATCGAAATGCTTGGAGAACTGAAAAAGAAAGACGAATGGAAACAGATTCCAGTGATACTTCTCACGAACGTTGGAGAAAAAGAAAGTGTCCAGAAAGTGAGAAATTTGGGAGTTCAGGATTACCTGATCAAATCTCATTTTACGCCAGCCGAAGTGATTGAAAAAATCGAATCCATCCTGGGGAAATAAACACGATGCCAATCAACGAATAAATGCCAATCCGCGAATTGCGAATTTTCATTCGCGAATCGCGAAATTTGTTCGTAGACACTCGATTGTTAGACTAGCATCATATTATCATGGAAAATAGAACACAAGTCGAAGCAAAATTCATGGGCTATCTCGAGATGGTGGCCGGGCAAAATGCCTCGGACCTTCATTTGTGCGTTGGCCGTCCGCCAATTCTCCGGATCGACGGGAAACTGTATCCGATTTCCGGAGAAGGAAATATTTCTGAACAGGCCATGGCTGATATCGCGCGGTCGATTCTCAATGAAGAACAGCAAAAAAAGCTTGAGGAACAAAGGCAAATTGATTTTTCCATTGATCTTCACGGAAAAGCCCGTTTCCGGGCCAATATCTTTTATCAAAAAGGAACGGTCAGCGCCGCTTTTCGGATGATTCCCTCAAAAATAAAGACGCTTGAAGAGCTCAATCTGCCCGCGGCTCTCTATGAACTCACAAAACCGTCCCAGGGATTCGTGCTCGTCACTGGACCTTGCGGGCACGGAAAATCAACGACGCTGGCAGCGCTGGTCGACTACATCAACCATTCCCGCCAAGACCATATCATAACCATCGAAGACCCGATTGAGTATCTTTTTGATCCCGATATGTGCATCATTGACCAGCGGGAAATGTTTCAGGATGCCACAAGTTTTGGAACGGCTCTCCGGGCGGTTTTCCGGGAGGACGCGGATGTCGTGATGGTGGGTGAAATGCGGGATCTCGAAACAATTTCGACGGCCATAACTGCGGCTGAAACGGGGCATCTCATTTTCGCGACGCTGCACACAAATGACGCGTCTCAAACTATCGACCGGATGGTGGATGTGTTTCCGGCGCATCAGCAAAATCAAATCAGGATGCAGCTGGCTCAGACTCTTCTCGGCATCGTTTCTCAGCGGCTAGTCAGCCGGGTGGATGGCGGACGAGTTCCGGCGGTCGAAATTCTCTACAACTCCAACGCGGTGGCCAATCTTATTCGGGAAGGGAAAACCCACCAGATAAACTTGGTTATTGAAACCTCCCGTGAGCAGGGGATGGTGTCCCTCAACAGTTCTCTGGCGGGTTTGGTGAAAAGAGGCATCGTTTCTTTTGAAGAAGCGGAAACATATTCGACGAACAAGGAAGAACTTAAAATTCTTTTGAGATAAATTATGAAATACAAATACAAAGCGCGAAATCAGGCGGGGGAAACACAGGAAGGGTTTGTCGAGGCCTTGACTCAAGCAAACGCGGCGACGGTTCTCCAGCAACACAATCTGGTTGTTGTTTCCATGGAGCCGGTTCAGGAATCGGGAATTTTGTCCGGCCTTTCCCGGCTTTGGGAAGGTATTTCAGGAAAAGAATTCGTCATTTTCACGAG
>JAQUQQ010000019.1 GCA_028716005.1 Candidatus Moraniibacteriota bacterium
AAGCCACGGTCCGCTGATTCAGAAGGCGCATCACGATGTTTTCCCCAAAATTTCCGGGAAGGATCGAGACGCGGACATCGATGTTGTTTCCTTCAAGTTCAATGGAAAAATGCCCGTTCTGGGCGACGTCGCGGACGTTTATTTTCATCCCGGCAAGAATTTTCACCCGGGAAAGAATGTAGTGGTATACTTGCGAAGGAAGGTCAGTGATGTTTTGAAGAATGCCGTCGAGACGGTAGCGCAGGCGAATGCCGTCCTGATGGGGCTCGAAATGAATATCGCTGGCTTCCATTTTGACGGCGCCGGCCATGATGATGTTGATCACCTCGGTCGTGGGAATTTCCGTAATCCTCTTTTTGAGGTCGATGACGTCTTTGAGGTTTTTTTCAAATTCCGCGAGGTCCGCGCCGGAAAGCGTGAGACGCAAATCTTCCAGATTGTCAGCCAAAGCGACATATTTGTATCTTTCCAGCGTTTTTTGAAAACCGGTTTTTGAAGATATGAAAATTTTCAGCTTGTATCCTTCCTCTTTTTCCAGCTTCTCTAGATATTTCTTGAGATCCGGATGGGAGATATTTGAAACAGCCAAACCCACGTTCTTCCCGGCCCGCTGGATGGGAACCAACTCGTATTTCAAGGCGTCTTCTTTGGGTATAACCCGGAGCGTTTCCGGGTCGATCGGAAAAATATTGAGGTCAATATAGGGAAAACCCAAAGTAGCGGCCAGGCTGGCGGCCTGCTGCTCTTCGGACTCAAGTTTCATTTTGGAGAGAATTTGCTGAACTTCCTCCTCATGATGGCCGTGTATCTCACCGGCTGTTTTATTTTTGTTTGTTTCTTCGGGCATTTGCAATTCTCTACGAATTACCCGTCTCGACTCGTTTGACGCAAGTCGGGCGAGGCGGGCGAATCACATGCGAATATACGAATAATTTTGTCAGAAATGTTATCTGTATTTTATGTTATTATGAATAAAAAAACAAATTAGCAGAAATGTCCAGTTATTGATAAAATATAATAAACATGGAAAACAAAACTCTAAAATTTCCCAAAGGATTTCTCTGGGGGGCGGCGACGTCGGCCTATCAAGTTGAAGGCGGGAATCGAAATGACTGGTCGGAGTGGGAAAAGAAAAACGCAAAGCGTCTCGCGGGCGAGGCCAAAAATAAATGGGCGAAATGGCAGCAAAAAAGATTTCCGGAAATGTTTGACCCCCAAAACTATATTTGCGGCCGGGCCTGCGACCACTATAACCGCTTTGACGAGGACCTCGACATCGCGAAGTCTTTGGGCCTCAACGCTTTTCGGATTTCCGTCGAATGGTCGCGCATCGAACCGGAAGAAGGAAAATTTGACGAGCGGGAAATTGAACATTACAAAAAAGTCCTCGAGGCCATCCGCGCGCGCGGCATGGAACCGTTTGTGACATTGTGGCATTTCACAAATCCTTTGTGGCTTGAGGAAATTGGCGGGCTGGAATGCTCCAAATTTCCCTTCTTTTTTTGCCGTTACGCAGGAAAAGTTTTTGGAAGAATCGGAAATTTTGCTACATACTGGACAACATTTAATGAACCAACAGTTATTTTGCTAAACTCTTATCTTATAGGCGCATGGCCGCCAACGAAAAAAAACATTTTTACCGCTTTCCGGGTTTATAGGAATTTCGGCAAAGCCCATGATTTGGCATATGATATGTTGCACAAAATGTCGGAGAGCGTTCAGATCAGCCTTGTAAGTGCCATCAACTATCTTGAAGCAAAAAATAAAAATTCCATTCTCGACAAGCTTTCAACATTCATTGCGGAATATATTGCAAATGGAAAGATGCTAAGGCGAGTGAAACATAAGAATGATTTTATCGGACTCAATTATTATGTTCATAAAAAAATTCGCTTTCCTTTTTACCAAGAGAGATATAAAAAAAATACTTCGGACCTTGACTGGGGCATCAGCCCGGGAGGGATTTATCACGTTTTGAAGAATTTGAGAAAATATGATCTTCCTATTTTCATAACTGAAAACGGTCTTGCTGACGCCGAAGACAAAAAGCGCGCGAAGTTTATCAAGGATCATCTCTACTGTGTTCACAAAGCTATTTCTGAAGGCGCTGATGTCCGGGGATATTTTCACTGGTCGCTGCTCGACAATTTTGAATGGGACAAAGGCTTTTGGCCGCGGTTCGGGCTGGTCGAGGTCGACTACAAAACAATGGAGCGCAAAATCCGCCCCAGCGCGCTCGAATACGCGAAAATTTGCAAAAATAACCACTTGCAAACTTAGTTTCCAAGTAAAAATATGAGCTGGATCGCTATCTCAATCATTGGCTACTCTCTCCTCGCTGTTGAAGCGGTGATGAGCAAATATATTTTGGCCGCCCGCATGAAAAGCTGGCCGCTTTACGCTTTCTATGTCGGTATTTTTTCCGTTTTCAGCCTTGGGTTTGCCCCATTCGGTCTCAAGTGGTTCGGGACAATTCCTTTTCTCATTTCATTTCTTTCCGGCATTATTTTTTTTCTGTCTTTGTCTTTTCTTTTCTATTCTCTTGTCCGCTCTTCCACTTCCCGCGTATATATTCTTTTCGGTGCCGCGTCCACGATCGCAACTGCGGTTTTGGCGAGAATAATGATCGGAGAAATCATCTCGAAAAGAGAAGCGGCGGGGATAATTTTTCTTTTGCTGGGAGGCGCCGTTATTTCCTACAAATTCTACGCGGGCCGGTTTTTTTCTCACTGGCGAGGAGCGACTCTGGCCGGAATCCTGGCCGCTTTTTCAATGATTCTTCTCAAATCCGGGTTCGATAACGGAACTTTCGTGACCGGATACATCGTGAGCCGCATGGGAATATTGTTCGCGGCTTTTTCGGCGCTTCTCATTCCGGATTTCAGAAAATCAGTTTTTGAAAATATCAAGAAAAGAAAAGGAAAAGAAAATGTGGAAAATCTTGCCGGAACAATCATTGCCAAATCCACTGCCGGCCTTGGAACACTGCTCATCAATTTCAGTATTTCGTTGGGCAGCGTGGCCATCGTGAGCTCGTTGGTTTCAATTCAGTATCTTCTCACTTTCGTCTTTGCTCTTTTTCTTTCCTTTTTTCTCAAAGATATTTTTATCGAAAGATTTTCGCTGCTCAATTTTTTTGCCAAAATGGCGGGAATATTGTTTGTGGCTTTGGGGACATTGCTGGTGATATTCAAATAATTATGAAACTGCGAAAAAAAATATTTCTGTTTGTTCTCGTGGCGCTGGTCGCTGGTTTCTTTTATCTCATCCGAAAACCGACCGGCCTTGCCGAAAATCCCGATGACATCAAGTGGGGTATCGCTTTTTCGAAAATGTTCGCGACGGAAATGGGACTTGATTGGCGGGAGACTTATCTTGCGGCGCTCAACGACCTCGGAGCGAAAAGGATCCGCCTTCCCATCTACTGGCAGGACGTTGAGGCGGAAGACGGGAAATTCGATTTTTCGGATTACGACTGGATGATTGAAGAAGCGCGAAAAAGAAACGTGGAATTGATTTTGGTGATCGGCCGGAAACTTCCCCGCTGGCCGGAATGCCACGCCCCGATGTGGGCGGACAAACTCTCCGAGCCGGAAAAGCAGGAAAAAATTCTCTCTGCAATGGAGGAAGAAGTCAAGCGCTACAAAGACATTCCAAACCTTTTTCTCTGGCAGGTGGATAATGAGCCCTTTCTCTCTTTTGGGGAATGCGCAACGACAGACAAAACTTTTTTGGACCGGGAAGTGGCCAAAGTCCGCGAGATTGATCCCAGCCGCAAAATCATGGTGACGGACAGCGGAGAGCTTTCCATTTGGGTGCGGGCGGCCAAGCGGGCGGATATTTTCGGAACGACGATGTATCGGATTATCTACAAAGATCCGATCGGATACTTCAAATATCCGCTCCCTCCGAAATTTTTCTGGCTGAAAGCCAATCTTGTCCACCTTTTTTATCCCGGGAAACCCATTATTGTTTCGGAGCTTCAGGCTGAACCGTGGGGGCCGAAGCTGATTTATGATTTATCATTGGAAGAACAGGAAAAATCAATGAACCTCAAGCAATTTCACGAAAACATCGAATACGCAAAACTTGTGGGTTTTCCCGAAAATTATCTCTGGGGAGTGGAATGGTGGTATTGGCTGAAAACAAAGCATGACGAGCCCGAATTTTGGGAAGCGGCAAAGGAAGTTATTGCGAAATAGCCTTATGGCTTAGCTTTATTCAATTTTTCGAGTATCTCTTTTTCCGCCTCCAAAATATCTTTTCCCAAAAATTCCACGGACAAGTGTCCGTTTTTTATTTCCCCGTTGAAAAGCTTTTCCAAGTTTCGCAATGAGGGAAGGTCATTGGTCTTGAAGAGCGCGATATTTTTCTTGAGCGATTCGCTGAAAATGATGGCAAAAATGTTGCCGGAAGAAAAATTGTCTTTTATCTTTTCGAGTATCAAGGGCAGGTCCTCTTCGGTCGTCCGGCTCTGGACAAAATCCTCAAGCGACACCAAAGACCAGGCCAGTTTCAGCTTTTCATCCCAGTTGAGCCGGGCCATGACTCGTCCCCAAAGCTTCATGAATGGGAAAGACTGGGTTTTCATGAGGTGACGGATGATTTCCTGCTGGTTGGCGCCTTTTTCAATGAGCCAGGAGGCAGTGAGAAAAGTCTGAGGAGCGGTTCGCTCGCTTTGGAAATTGGAAGTGGCGGAAACTATTCCCGTGAGAAAGCATTGGGCCGCGGCCGCGTTCAGATGCTTTTCGCCAAAGCCTTTCAAAAATTCAGAAAGGGCTTCCGAAACGGAAGAGGCGGTGGTGTCAACCAGATTGAACTGCCCAAAATTTTCATTGGCGGGGGAATTGTCGATGTTCACGACGGGAAGCTCGAAAAAAAGGTCGCTGTTTTTTTCTTTTATTTCTCCGAGGTCGTCCAGATTTTGGCAGCCGATCACGACGACGAGGTCGTATTTGAACTTGGCGGGGATGAAGGAAAAATCGCGCGGATCAATGGCCTCTTTTTCGGGGGTGATATAGATTTCAAAGGCCTCTTCTTTTTCTTCGACGCGGGAGCTGATAATTTTGTTGTAT
The DNA here is from genome assembly GCA_028716005.1 of Candidatus Moraniibacteriota bacterium. Taxonomy (GTDB): domain Bacteria; phylum Patescibacteriota; class Minisyncoccia; order Moranbacterales; family UBA11712; genus UBA11712. The sequence continues at coordinate 5,076 of JAQUQQ010000019.1, forward strand.
TTGGTGTTGAAGGACAAAACAAAATCCCGCGCGCCGGTGATTTTCTTTTCCATCTTGTCCGGAAGAGTGAGGAATTTCAATTTTTCGGCTTGGGGATTGTTTTCCAAAATCGCCGGATTTTTCCCGAGGTTTTTCAGCAAATGAAAAAAGCCCCAGCTCGCCGAAACAGAATCGCTCGAAGCTTTGGATTTCGTGAGTATCAAAATGCTTTGAGAAGCATCGATTTGATTTTTGATTTGGTCTTGGATGGATAAGGGCATCGTGGAACGCGGAACGCGGAACGCGGAACGAAAACTTTTAAGGTTATTCGTTTCACGTTATACGCTATGCGAAGATTAGTATTTCAGAATATCAAACGGCTCAATCAGTGTCAATTTTTGCGCGTTGCGTGAAACATCGAATTGGGGTATAAAATAGGGCTATTTTGGGGAGTGTTTCCCGACTGTTGACAAAAGGCGATTTTGGGGGTAAAATAAGGGGTCAAAATCAATATAAACAAAAGAAGAGGGCAAAAAAGATGAACCTTAAAAAAATGCTTCTGGTGGTTCTAAGGGTTGTCGCGTTTTCATGCCTGGGAACTTTTGTTTTTTGTGTTCTCGGGATGATGGGCGCCATGTTTTATCAATTTTTATCCGGTATAGGATATCAGGGCCGTGAGATTGCCACCTTCGTTACGGCCAAAAACCTTCCGTTTTGGCTGCTGTCACCTGCGGGGCCGTTTGTGGTTCTGGCGGGTATCGGCTGGACGTATCTGAATTTCACGGGTGCGTTCGTGGCGATAGTCATGGTTTTGTCTTTCGTGGCAGCCGTGAAAGCCGTGAACAAACCAACCGAAAGGGAGGTTCGATGAAAGCCATTTTGGTTTTTCTGGTGGTATTTTTGCTTTCGCCGAATGCCATCTTGGCCGGCGAGCACGAAGCCCCGCGCTCTGGCGGGGAAGTAAAGATTGTCTATGATGATGATTTTTTGCCTCCGCATGTTGTCGCGGGGCAGGAACTGGCGGAAATCCGGGAAGGATGGTCAGCCCAGGAGTTGTTTGATCTTCTCCCGAAGAAGGAGAAAGACGATGAGAATTTTTAGGATTATCACCTTGACGGCGCTGCTGCTGTCGGGGATAGCCGGTTGCGCGGAGCTTGGTCTTCCAATCATTGACCCGGTCAATTATGTCCAGGACTACAGCCCTCGGCAAATTGACTGGACCAGGGCGCCATTGAGCGTGACGAGAAATACGGCCCGGATCAATAAGGAATTGGAAGAAGCCCAGCGTAGATACGATGGCGCTCGGAATGCAGTGCGAGAAGATGCCCGGGCGGCGGCACGGCATGATTTCGAGCACGGGCTTCCACGGGGCGCCCACGCGCCATCTATTCTCTGCGGAGAAGCGCGGGAGGCCTATTCCCAAGAATGGGACTCTCGAGATCGGGAATATTACAACAAGCTCGAGCAAGGGGCACGGAACCTCGGCGAGCTCGATTTCTACCGAAGCCGACAACCGCGATAGCGGTGGCGGTGAATAAGGAGGGACAATCAAGGCCAGCTTTCGTTGCGGACGCATCCGTGGTGAGGCTGGCCTTTTTTCTTTGCCAAATTCCGGATTTGTGCCAAAATAATATAAAGGTAATTTGTAATCAGTAATTTGTAATTTGGATACTTTTTTCACTAGCGATACAGAGCAAACCCGGAAACTCGGTGAAATGTTGGCTAAAGAATTGTGTGGCGGGCCCGCTCGCAACGCTTCGCTAGCGAGCGCTAGCTCGCGTAGCGATGCGGGCGGGGAAGTTATATGCCTCACGGGGGAACTTGGCAGCGGGAAGACGACCTTTGCTCAAGGCGTATTAAGAGGACTGGGAGTGAAAGGGCCATGGACGAGCCCTACCTTTCTTGTAGTGAAACATTACAAGAAAGAAATCCCAAATCCCAAATCCCAAATCCCAAATAAATCCAAAATTTCAAAATCCAAAATCCAAAATATCTATCACATAGATTGTTATAGGGTTAAAGCACAAGACATTCTGGATTTAGGATGGAAAGAAATTATTGCCGGGAAAAATAATATCGTGATTGTCGAGTGGGCAAAAAGAATCCGAAAAATAATTCCGGAGAAATCAATCTGGGTAAGTTTCGAACATGTAAATAAGAATAAAAGAAAAATATTCATTGGTAACGAGGTCATTGGCAGTGGGACAGGTCATTAGTCTTGGGTCATTGGGAAATAAAGCCAATGACTTATGACCCACAGCCAGACCTACTGCCCACAGCCCTGTTACCAAAGACTTAATTTTTCAAAATATATGGCCGCTAAAAAGAAATTAATTCTCATCGACAGCAACGCGATAATCCATCGCGCCTATCACGCTCTTCCTCCACTCACGACAAAAAAGGGGGAAATCGTGAACGCGGTTTATGGATTCACGTCGGTTCTGCTCAATGTCTTGAACCGCTTCAAGCCCGATTATATCGCGGCGACTTTTGATCTCAAGGAGCCAACTTTCCGGCATAAGGAATTCAAAGACTACAAAGCGACCAGAGTGAAAGCGCCCGATGACCTCTATGAACAAATTCCTTTGGTGAAGAAAATCGTTGAAGCTTTCAATATTCCCATTGTGGAAAAAGAGGGCTACGAAGCCGATGACCTCATTGCCACCTTCGCGCGGCGCACGGAAAAGCTTCATCCGGACGTGGAAGTGATTATCGTCACGGGAGATCTTGATACGCTCCAGCTGGTCGACGACAAAGTGAAAGTTTTCGCTCTCCGGAAAGGAATGAGCGACTCCGTTCTCTACGGCGAAAAAGAAATTTTTGAAAGATACGGCCTCAAGCCCGACCAGATGATTGACTACAAGGGGCTGCGGGGCGACCCCTCGGACAATCTTCCGGGCGTCAAAGGTGTCGGCGAGAAAACGGCCACCGAACTTCTCAAAAAATTCAAAACTATCGAGGGGGTTTATAAAAATCTTCCGAAGATAAAAGAAGGAATCCGCAAAAAACTGGAAAAAGACAAACTTCAGGCCTTTTTCAGCAAGCGCTTGGCGCGCCTCGTGGAAAATGTTCCGGTTGATTTTGACATTGAAAAATGTCTCACTGAAGATTTCAGCCGGGTGAAGATCATCAATCTCATGCGAGAGCTCGAATTTTTTTCGCTTCTTCGGCGGCTGCCGGGCTACGAAGAACATCTGAAAAGCATTGAAGAAGATGAATCGGCTATCCAGCCGGAGACAGGCAAAATCGAATGGAAAAAAATTGAAGATTTTGAATTCAGGGGAAATCCCAAAATAATTTCGGTGGCGACAGACGGCCAGGGTATGGCAATAAGCTCGGATTCGCGATCGGCGAGCTATATTTCAAAAATCGGCGCGAGCCTCAAGAATATTCTCGAGAATGAAAAAATTGAGAAAATAGGTTTTGATCTCAAAAGTGAATGGTATATTTTGGGCAAATCCGGGATAAATTTGCGGGGAATTTCTTTCGATGTCCAGCTCGCGGCCTATCTTTTGAGTTCCGGGTCAAATCTTTCTTGGGAGGATCTTGTGATGCAGGAGCTCGGAATAGCGATTCCGAAAGAGAACAAAAAATCCGGACAGGCCTCCCTGGTTTTTCAGGAAGACGAAGGGCAGATTGAGAAGACATGCAAGAAAGCGGCTTATAATTTCGCTCTCAAAGAAAAGCTTGAGAAAAAACTCGAAGAAATCAGCCGGGAGCAAATTTCCGAAGGAAAGGAAAAAACGCTCAAAGACCTTTTTGAAAAATTGGAGATGCCTCTCCTTGAGATTTTGGCCCGAATGGAAAAAAGAGGCATCAAAATCAACAAAACCGTTCTCAAAGGCATATCCGCTAAACTTGACCAGAGAGTCGAGAAACTGGAAAAAGAAATTCAAAAAATGGCGGGCGAGGATTTCAATGTCAACTCTTCCGTCCAGCTTCGGGAAGTTCTTTTTGAAAAACTCAAGATTCCAACCAGAGACATCAAAAAAGGGAAAACCGGATTTTCCACTGCTTCTCCCGAGCTTCAGAAACTAAAAACATTTCATCCGGTTATTGAAAAAATTGAGGAATACCGGGAACTTTTCAAGCTGAAGACCACCTATCTTGATACTTTGCCGGAGATGACAGATAAAAGTTCGCGGTTGCATACCTCGTTCAATCAGGCGGTGACGGCGACGGGCCGACTTTCTTCCTCGGATCCGAATCTTCAAAATATTCCCATTCGGACTGATCTCGGTCAAATCATCCGCACCGCTTTTGAAGCCGAAAAGGGACACGAATTGGTAAGCGCGGATTATTCTCAGATCGAACTTCGCATCGCGGCTCATCTTTCCGGTGATGTGCGGATGATCACGACTTTTTTGAACGAAGAAGACATCCATATGGCTACGGCGGCCAGAATCGGCAAAGTTGATCTCGAGAAAGTGACTGACAAAATGCGCCGGGCGGCCAAAGCTTTGAATTTCGGGATTATCTACGGCATGAGCACGTTTGGATTCGCGCAATCGGCGGGAGTTTCGCAAGAGGAAGCAAAAGAATTTATCCGGAAATATTTTGCCAATTATCCGCAAGTGTCCCAGTTTTTGGACGAGGTGAAAATATCGGCGCGCGAAAAAGGATTTGTCGAAACGGAACTTGGAAGAAGGCGGTATATCCCGGAAATAAACTCTTCCAATATCCAGCTTCGAAATCAAGCCGAGCGGATGGCGGTCAATATGCCTATTCAGGGCCTGGCGGCCGATATCATCAAACTGGCGATGCTTGAGGCGGATAAATTGATTCGTGAAAAATATCCGGAGGTAAAAATGGTTCTACAGATCCACGACGAACTCTTGTTTGAAGTTCCGGAAAAAGACGCCAAAAAATTTGCGCATGATATCAAGGCGGTGATGGAAAACGTCTACAAACTTTCCGTCCCGCTAGTGGTAGATGTGAAAATCGGGGATAATTGGGGAGAAGTTTAATTTAAGTCAAAAGTTAAAAGTGCAAAGTGAAAAATTTTGGTGTCGCTTCGCGACGTAACTTTTATATAAAACTTGTATTTTTCGTTTTTCTCCTTCTCTGGGTCGGTTTTTTGTATGCGCGCAAAATTGACCTCGCGACAGCCGATTTGGGGCGACACATCAAAAATGGGGAATGGGTCGTGGAGCATAAATTCAACTTACGGGACAAAAATTCTCCCCTTTTTGAAAATTATTATTCTTATACCAATCCTGATTTTTCAGCCATAAACCACCATTGGGGGTCAGGGGTGGTTTTTTATTATATTTGGAAATTATTTGGATTCAACGGCCTTTCGCTTTTCTATATTCTCTTGAGCCTGGCCGCTTTTTCGATTTTCTTTTGGATCGCGAGCCGGGAATCGAATTTCACGCTGACCGCGCTCCTGGCTTTTTCCCTCGCCCCGCTCATGGCCGAACGGACGGAAATCCGGCCGGAAGTTTGGAGTGTTCTCTTCTCAGCGGTTTTTCTCTTTTTGCTTTGGAAATATTCGCGGGGAAAAATGAGCTGGAAGTGGCTTCTTCTTCTCGCGCCTCTTCAAATTGTCTGGGTGAATTTTCACGTCTATTTTTTCCTGGGATTGTTTCTGGCCGGGACTTTTTGGTTTTCCGAGATCGCGCGGATTGTTTTCCAAAAACTGACCGACGAAGAGTTCGCAAAAAAAATAAAAATGGTGAAGGTTTTGACATTCATGCTTTTTCTCGTCTCTCTCGCGTCGCTTGTGAATCCATTCGGTCTTGAAGGGCTGCTCTATCCGCTCAAAATTTTCAAAAACTACGGCTATACGATTGTGGAGAACAAGTCGGTCAGTTTTGTTGAAAATTATGGGGTGATGAACCCGAACTTTGCCCTCATAAAAGCCGTTTTGATCTTGACGGTTTTGAGTTTTGTTTTGCTTCTTTTTGTCAATCGCAAAAAAATATTCCTCGCCCATCTCATATTCGCCGTTTTTTTTGGGGTCATGGGCTGGGTGGCCATTCGGAATTTCACGCTTCTTGGGTTTTTTGCGCTTCCGGTCCTGGCCTATAATTGCCATGCTGTTTTTGGGCAAAAAGAAGGTGAAAAGAATTTCGCGAAAGAAAACGGGATCGCCATTCTGTATATAACAGTGGCTGCGATTGGTCTTTGGTGCAATTTCAAATATGTCAGCGCGCATTGGGAAAAAATGGGGATTGGCCTTGAACCGGGAGTGGCTAAGTCGGCCGAATTTTTTCAAAAAGAAAATATCCGGGGGCCAATTTTCAATAATTATGACATTGGCGGATATCTCATTTTTTTCCTTCCTGAAGGCGAAAAAGTTTTTGTGGACAACCGTCCGGAAGCCTACCCCGATGCTTTTTTCAGCCAAGTCTACAAGCCGATGCAGGAAAACGCGGATATTTTCAAGAAAGTTGATCAGGAGTATAATTTCAATACGGTATTTTTCTATTCGCATGATATCACTCCCTGGGGAATGAATTTTTTGAAAATTATTCAGGAAAATCCGGAATGGGCGAAAGTCTTCGGCGATGATTACGCCGTGATATATAAAAAAATAACTCGCGAATCTGAGCTGATGAATCGCGAATGAGAGCGAATTTGCTCCAATTTGATACAATTAGCTCTTATTAGCGAGTCGCTATTATGCCCGAACTTCCCGAAGTTCAAACAATTGTCGGCGACCTGAACCGAAAAATAAAAGGTGACACAATCACCGGTTTTTGGAGTGATTGGAAAAAAACCGTCAAAATGCCGTTCGAGAGATTCGAGAAAGAGATAAGAGACAAGGAAATTTTGGGGGCGAAAAGAATTGGGAAAAATATATTTATTAATTTGGCAGGCGGAAAAACAATATATATTCATCTCAAGATGACGGGACACCTGCTCGTGAAACGCAAAAAGCAAAACGCAAAACGCAAAACTAATGAAAAAGATTATTTTAGTGATAGAGTTAATCAGTATATTCATCATATTTTTTATCTCAAATCGGGGAGGACATTAGAATTTTCAGACGTTCGCAAATTCGGAAAAATAATTTTGGCGGATACCGATAAAATCGCGGAAATCAAGGAAATCAAAAGTTTGGGAGTGGATGCGATGAGTCGGGAATTCACTCGGGAAAAACTTGATGAAATTCTGGACAACCGAAAAACAAAAATAAAATTGTTGCTGATGGACCAGAGCAAAATCGCCGGAATTGGGAATATATATGTGAGCGAAATTTTATTTGAAGCCGGAATATTGCCAAGCCGTCCGGCGAACGCGCTCAAAAAGGAAGAAATGATCAAATTATATAATGCAATCAAAAAAGTCCTTGAGAAAGCCATAAAACTCAGAGGAACATCAGACAGTGACTATCGCGACACAGCCGGAGCCCCGGGAAAATTTCAAGAAGTTCTGAAAGTTTACCGCCGGGCTGGAAAAAAATGTCCAAGGTGTGATACAATAATCCTAAGGGAAAAAATGGGACAAAGAGGAACATTTTTTTGTCCCGTTTGTCAAAAGTAATAACTCGCTAATAAAGAGCGAATTATAGCGAATGTGAGCTGATACAATTCGCATAAATTAGCTTTTCATTCGTTTTGCATTCGCGAGTATAATTTATGCTCAACAAAATAAGAGCGATGGAGACAAAGTCAAAGGTAATCGTCGCAGTCGTGGTGGTTCTCGTCATTTTGGTTGCGGGATATTTTCTCGGTTGGTTTGGCGGAAGAAAAGCCGGACCCCTGAACCTAAATTCAATGAAAGGAGACGTTGAAACAGGCGCGCCGCTCAATACCGGAGAAGTGAGCCCTT
>JAQUQQ010000020.1 GCA_028716005.1 Candidatus Moraniibacteriota bacterium
TCAGAACGCGGATGTTCGCTTATCTCAACCCCAGGCGTTCGGATTTGTTCGCGACTTCTTTCGCGATGCAGGTGGCGAAAATCGAGGCCGGTCTGCAGAAAGAGTTGCTGCACGGAAACCTGGATTCCACCAGAACCATTATTGACGTCAGGGACGCCATGGAGTCGTATTGGGTAGCTTTGGAGAAATGTAAAATCGGAGAAGTTTACAATATCGGCGGGCCGACGATCATCACGGTGGGGGAATTTTTGGATGTTTTGAAAAAGAAGGCCGAATGCGAAATTCCTTCAAGAGTCGATCCGAATCTTCTGCGGCCGACCGATGTCACTTTACAGATTCCCGATGTGACTAAATTCGAAAATGAAACCGGCTGGAAGCCGAAATATTCTTTTGAAGAAAGCGTTGAATTTCTCTTAAATCATTGTCGAGGAGAAATTAAAAAAATAAAAATTTAAAAAATATGAAAACCACTTTGGTTATTTTCACCTTGAATGAGGTGGACGGAATGAAGGCAATAATGCCTCAGATTAAGAAAGAATGGTACGACCAGCTTTTGGTTGTTGACGGCGGGTCGACCGACGGTACGCTCGAATATTGCAGGGAAAAAGGGTATCCGTTCATTATCCAAAAACAAAAAGGCCTGCGGCACGCCTATGTCGAGGCCCTGCCTCATATTCAAGGCGACGTCATGATAACTTTCAGCCCCGATGGCAATTCCTTGGCCGAAAAAATTCCTCCGCTGGTGGAGAAAATGAAAGAGGGTTACGACATGGTAATTGTTTCCCGTTATGCCGAAGGCGCCAAAAGCGCAGACGACGACTTTCTCACCGGTTTTGGCAACTGGATGTTTACCGCTTTGATCAATGTTTGCTTCCGGGCGAAATACACCGACAGCTTCGTGATATTCCGGGCTTACAAAAAGAATCTTATCCACGATTTGGACCTGGATAAAGATTCCACTTATACTTTCGAAGAAAATTTGCTTCATACCAAAGTCGGCATTGAGCCCCTGCTTTCAATAAGATGCGCCAAGAGGAAGCTGAAAGTAGCCGATATCCCGGGAGACGAGCCGAAAAGATTGGGCGGCGAAAGAAAATTGCAGGCCTTCCGCTGGGGCGCGGCTTATCTTATTGAGATTTTCAGGGACATATTTTATTGGCGTTGATAAAATTGTCATGGCAATCAATAAAAAGAATCTGGACTTATTACTTGTTTTTCCCAGTCTTAATTGGCAATTTGACCGCGAGAGAAGAATAGCCATTCGCATAGAAAAAGACATACCTAACCAGGAAACGCCGCACATCGGCATGGCTTATCTTCTGTCCATAGCCAAACGGGCCGGCTTAAAAGTGAAATACGTCGATATGGTGGCGCAGGGATTTTCCCGGGAAAAATTACTGGATTACATAGCCGAAACCAAGCCGCGCTTGATAGGGTTCACCGCTTTTACCATTCAAATCAAGGCCGCCGGCAGGATTGCCGCCGCCATCAAAAATAAGTTTCCCGGCATCAAAATATGCGTCGGCGGCCCGCATGCTTCGGCTATCCCCAAAGAAACTCTCAGGGAATTTCCGGCTTTTGATTTCGTGGTTTGCGGGGAAGGAGAAATGCTCTTGCCGAAAATTTTTGAAGCGCTTGGAAACGAAAAAACTTTGATGAAATTAAAGGGGATAGTAACCCGGAAAGGAGGAGACGTTTCTTGGGAGCCGATAAAAAATCTCGATGATTTGCCGTTTCCGGCCTGGGAGGAATTTGACCTTTCGCTTTATCCGGGGACTTATCCGCACCGCACCAAGCTCGAACTCCCGATGATCACCGGGAGAGGATGTCCTTACCGTTGCGTTTTTTGCTGCCGTTCTTTGGGTGAACGTTGCCGCCATCGGAGCGTGGCTTCCGTGATTGCCGAAATCGAACATGATATCAAGAAATTCGGCTGCGAATCCATAGCTTTTTTGGATGAAACTTTTGTGGCGAATATAAACTGGATTAACGATTTTTTGGCGACATTCCTCAGGAAAAAATTAAACAAAAAAGTCAGCTGGTCTTGCAGCACGCGCGTGAGCAATGTGTCTCCGGGACTGCTGAAACGCATGAGAAAAGCCGGCTGCTATTATATTTTCTACGGCATAGAAAGCGCCGATGATAAAACCCTTAAGAGAATCAAAAAAAATATCACGATAGAGCAGGTGAAAAAAGTGGTAAGATGGACTAAGAAGGCCGGCATAATACCGGTGGGCGCTTTCATCATCGGTTTGCCGGGAGACAATAAAAAGAACATAGAAAAAGACATAGAATTGGCCAGGGAACTGAATTTGTATTCGGTTACCTTTCCCATCGCCGTTCCGTTTCCGGGAACCGAATTAAGGACCATGGCCGAGAGGAAAGAATACGGAATGAAAATTATTTCCAATAATTGGGACCATTACGGCAAACAGGACACCGACGTGATGGATAGCCGGGAATTGCCGAGCGTCAAAAGGAAGGAATTGCAGAAAGTCGCTTACGAGCGGCATCCCAAAAAGAATTTGGCCAATTATATTAAAAATTTAAACAAGGCCAGGCCTTAAAAATATGCCGATACAACAAGAAATTCTAAAAAGTTTCGTTTCAAAAAATGTGCTGGTGACCGGCGGCACGGGCATGATCGGCAGGCAGGTGGTTGATATTTTGGCGGGCACCGGAGCCAATATCAAAATAGTTTCCCTTGATAAAATTAAGGTTAACGATAAAGCCGAACATATTTTCGGTGACCTGGCTGATTTCAATTTTTGCAAAGAAATCTGCAAAAATACGGATTTTGTTTTTCATATTGCCGGTATCGGAGCTTCGGTCAAGGCGGCGCATACGAAAATCGCCAGCCATTTTGTTCCGATGTTGATGATGAACACCAATATCCTGGAGGCCTGCCGTTTGAATAAGGTCCAAAAAGCCGTTTATACCAGTTCGGTTGGCGCCTATGCGCCGGCGGAAATTTTCAAGGAATCCGAATACCGGCTGGACAGCATTCCGATGGATTTCGCTGGTTGGGCTAAAAGAATGGCCGAAGCGCAGATTAACGCTTACAAAGTTGAATATGGCTTGACCGACTTTGCCATAGTGAGGCCGCCGAACGTTTACGGGCCTGGCGACAATTTCAACCCGGAGAATTCACTGGTTGTTCCTTCGTTGATATACCGAATTTACAACAAAGAAAATCCTTTGGTTGTTTGGGGTGACGGCTCGGCTATCAGGGATTTCGTTTATAGCCGCGACGTAGCCGAGGGGATTATTCTGGCTTTGTATTACGGCACCCACAACGCTCCCGGCGGCTTCGTCAATTTGGGCGGCGGCCAGCCTTATACCATCAAAGAATTAGTTGAGGCCTTGCATAGTTTTCTGGATTTTAATTATACGTTTGACGCTTCAAAACCAACAGGCGTTAAACAAAGAATAATGGATATCTCTTTGGCGAAAGAGATGATTCATTATAGTCCTTCAACTGCTCTCAAAGACGGCCTGAAAGAAACCTGGGATTGGTTTATAAAAAACCCGGATGAGTATCGCCGGAAAATGAATTATTTTGATTTGGAAAAATAACATGCCGTCAAAAAGAATAACAAAAGTAGGATTGGTTCAAATCGGGGATAAATTCGGGGAACAATATTATCTTCCTTATTCCGTCGGTTTGCTTCAGTCCTGCGCCCAGAAAAATCTCAAAAACCCCAAGGATTTTATTTTTCTTCTCCCGGTTTACAAGCGGCTTAAAATAGCCAAAGCGGTTGAATATCTTGCCAAGGCCGACGTTGTTTTTTTCAGCGCCTATATCTGGAATTATCAGGTCAATCTGGCTATAGCCAAAAAAATCAAAAAGAGCAAAAAGAATTGTCTGATTGTTTTCGGCGGGCCCCAGGTTCCGGAATCAGCCGAAGCGCTGAAAAGTTTTTTGAAATCGCATACTTTCGTTGATATTGCTTCTTACGGCGAAGGCGAGCTCGCCTTTTTGAATATTCTGGATAATTTCCAATCAAAGGCCTGGGAAAACGCGCCTTCAATAGGATTTTTCAATAAAGAAAACAAATTTGTTTATAATCTTCCGAGCGACAAAAAAGAGAATCTCAAACCGGCTTCTCCTTATCTTGACGGAATTTTTGACCGCTTGATGGAAGCCAATCCCGGAGACAGCTGGTCCGGCTTGATTGAAACCAACAGGGGATGCCCTTTTTCCTGCGCTTATTGCTATTGGGGCCGTAAAGCCCAAAAAAGAGTTTGTTTGTATGATATTGAAAGGATTTATAAGGAAATCGATTGGTTCAGCCGGAAAAAAATTGAATTCATATTTTGTTGCGACGCCAATTTCGGACTTTTTGACAGGGATTTTGAAATAGTTAGGAAGGTGGCGGAAAACAAAAGAAAATACGGTTATCCGATGGCTTTTTCCGTCCAGAATACCAAAAATTCCACCGAGAAAATATTCAAACTTCAGAAAGAATTGAATGACGCCGGGCTTCAGCGGGGGGTCAACCTGGCCCTTCAATCCTTGAACGAAAAAACATTGAAAAGCATCAGCCGGAATAACATTTCCAATGAAACCTACAAGGAGCTGCAATTGATGTTTTCCCAAAATCGGATTCCCACTTTCAGCGATCTTATATTGGGATTGCCCAATGAGAGTTACGCCAGTTTCACCGAAGGCGTTTCCAAGGTGATCGAAGAAGGCCAGCATAACCGGCTTCAATTCATAAACTTGATGGTTCTCGAAAATACGGCGATGGCGGATCCGGCCTACCAAAAGAAATACGGTTTGGTCATCAAGGAATCAAAAGTTATCCTGCCTCGCACCAATCTTGACAGCCGGCCGGAAATTTTTGAAAAACAGCAGCTGGTGATAGGCACCAAGAGCATGCCGAAAAACGATTGGGTTAAAACCCGGATTTTTTGCTGGACGACATCTTTGCTTCATTTCAACAAGCTTCTCCAGATTCCTTTTATTATTCTTAATAAACTCGGAGGAGCGGATTACCGGGATTTGATTGAAATTTTTACGGGCAAAACCGGAAAATATCCGGAAATTTCCAAAATCATTTCGGCTTTTGTCGCCAAAGCCAAAGACATCCAGAAAGGCAACGGAGAATACGTGCCCTCAAAACGATGGCTTAACATTTGGTGGCCGATTGACGAATATATTTTCATCAAGCTTTTCCGCGAAGGGAAAATCAATAAATTTTACCGGGAAGCCGAATCGGCTCTCGGCGATTTCCTCGGGACGAATAAAATAAAACTGCCGCCTGAATTATTGGCCGATGCGATTAAGTTTAACCGGGCTCTCATCAGGCTGCCGTTTTTGAAAAATGACCTTGAAATTGTTTTGAATTATAATATTCCCGAGATTTATCAGGGAGTTTTAAACGGCCAGACCGTAGCTTTGGCCCGGGGCCCCTTCAAATACCGCATAGACAGGATCGGCAAGAAATTGAACAGCTGGAAGGACTGGTACCGGGAGGTCGTCTGGTATGGCACCAAAAGAGGAGCTTATTTTTATAATTGGGAAAAAGTTTAGTTTTCTGAAATTATGACGGATACCATCAAAGGCAAAAAATTTTTAGTGGCCGGCGGAACCGGATTGGTCGGCGCCAATCTTACCCAAAGATTGAAAAACCTGGGGGCCGATGTGCTTTCTTCTTATTTTTCGAAACCTCCTTCTTTTCTGCGGGAAATTTACAAAAATTTCGACTTCACGAAATTCGAGGATTGTCTTGAGGCCGTCAAAAACAGGGATTATGTCGTGATTTGCGCGGCTCAAAGTTTCGGCGCCAAGATGATGAAAGAAAATCCCACTGTCTCTATTCTTCCTAATTTGAAAATCAACGCTGGCCTTCTTGAGGCCTGCCGGTTGAATAAGGTAGGGAAAGTGGTTCTTTTAAGCAGCTCCACGGTTTACCCGGAAGCCGATTATCCGATTAGCGAAGATCAGCTTGATTTAAACGCATCTCCTTATGAACTTTATTTCGGAGTCGGCTGGCTGAACAGATACATCGAACAGCTGGCGAAGTTTTACGCCAAAACCTACGGAATGAAAATCGGGATTTTAAGGCCGACCAATATTTACGGCCCTTTTGACAAGTTCGACGACGAAAAATCCCACGTGTTGCCCGCTTTAATCAAACGCGCTTTTAAAAAAGAGAATCCTTTCATTGTCTGGGGCGATGGCTCCGCGGTCAGGGATTTCATTTTCGTTGATGATTTTATTGACGACCTGCTGAAGATTTTGGAAAACTATTGCGTTTGCGACCCCGTTAATGTCGGCAGCGGCGAAGAACTTTCCGTCAAAGCGGCCGTTGGGGTGATTCTGGATGTTTGCGGCCATAAAGCTGTTCCTCGGTACGACGAAACCAAACCCACCGCCATTCCTTACCGGATGCTTAATCTCAAAAAATTCGAGTCCCTTTTCGGCAAGCAAGAAAGAACCCCTTTTGAGGAAGGGATTAAAAAAACAGTCGATTGGTATAAGTCGCTGGTTAATCGGTAAAAATAAAAATGGAAAAGAAAAAAGTTTTGATTTGCGGAGCCACGGGCTTTATCGGCCGGAACATCGCCGAGGCCTTCATTCAAAAAGACGAATTTGAAGTTTACGGAACTTATTTGGAATCCGCTCCGCTTGATAACCCGGGAATTAAGATGATGAAAGCCGACCTTACCTCCAAAAAAGACGTTGATGAGGCGGTAAAAGGGATGGATTTGATAATCCAGGCCGCCGCCACCACTTCCGGCGTCAAAGACATCGTCAGCAAACCCTATATCCATATCACCGATAACGCCGTAATGAATTCCTTGATTTTCCGTTCGGCCAACAAAAACAAAGTCGGGCAATTAATTTTTTTCAGCTGCAGCATCATGTATCAGCCGGGCGATAAGCCGGTTAAAGAAACTGATTTTGACGCCAACCGGGAAATTTTCAAAAGTTATTTCGGCGCGGGCTGGACTAAAGTTTATCTTGAAAAAATGTGCGAGTTTTATTCCCGGCTCGGTCCGACCAAATACACGGTGATAAGGCATTCCAATATCTACGGGCCTCATGATAAATTCGATTTGGAGAAATCCCATGTTTTCGGGGCGACGATAACCAAAGTTATGGCCAACAAAGACGGGAAAATCACGGTTTGGGGCAGTGGCGAAGAAGAGAGGGATTTATTGTATGTTTCGGATTTGGTTGATTTCGTCGATTTGGCGGTCGCCAAACAGGAAAATAATTTCGAGCTTTACAACGCCGGATGCGGCAGCTCGATTCCGGTGGGCGAACTGGTGAAGAAAATCATCGCTCATTCAGGTAAAGACATCAAAATAGAATACGATTTATCCAAGCCGACCATAAAAACAAAGCTTTGCCTGGACACGGCCAAGGCCAAAAATTCTTTGGGCTGGACCCCGAAAGTTTCTTTGGACGAGGGGATAGTAAAAACAATAAATTGGTATAAAGAAAACATTAAAATTTAACTTATGAACGACATTCTCACTAATCTGATCGGCTATACGGCGGCGGCTGTCGGAACTTTTCTGATGCTGCCGCAAGTAATCAAATCCTATAAAAGCAAAAAAACCGCCGACCTATCGATGGCGATGGTTGTTATCTACGTAATTAACTGTTTTCTTTGGATGATATACGGATTTTTTCTTTCTGCGATTCCGATGATTGTTGCTAACGGAATCGGATTTATTATCAGCATCATTCAGTTGGTTTTAAAGCTCAAATATAACAGTTAATCAATTATTTTGGTTCAGATTAAGGCCCCGACTTTCGGCTGGGGTCTTTTTAAGCGTTTTAGCAGCTTGACAGACGAATAAAAATGTGCTAAAGTTAAAATAGTTTTTTGACATAATAGAAATCACAAAAAAAGAGAGGAGAAAGATATGGATGCGCCGAAATTGCTTAGCGAAGACGTTGTTTTGAGTAAGTTTGGGAAAGAAGTTGTGTCTCGAAAATATCGAGTTAACGGTAAGGCGGAAGAATTCATCTGCTGGGGCGGAGCTAAAAAAAAGAAGCAGATAAGCCCCACGATGATTTTTGCGATGACCGCTGACCAGGAGGTTGTGGCCGTAAGACAGTTCAGGTACGGAGTCAATCAGTTCCTTGTCGAAATTCCGGGAGGATGTCCGAAGGCCGATGAATCTTCTAAAGAAGTGGCCCGACAGGAGCTTCTGGAGGAAACGGGTTATCAAGCCGAAAATCTGATTGAGGTTCTCTGGGATTTTCCTTTTGAGCCGGCCGCTTGTTTTACGTCTTACAACGTAGTGATTGCCTTAGGGTGCAAAAAGGTGGCTGAGCCGAAACTTGATCCTACAGAATTCTTGGAACCGCTGGTGATTCCTTTGCCTAAATGGTTCGAGATGATAAGACAAGGCGAAATCAGAGATACAAAAACCCTTGCCTTGACTCTTCTCGCTTTATCGTTCCGCCATCTCAAAGTTTCTCTTTATTTGTGATATTAAACAAAAAGAGCATTCTTTATTCAAGAATGCTCTTTTTTATTTAAAACGAAGATTTTTTATCTTATTGATTATTTGGGTGGTAGAAATGTTTTCAAATTCTGGCGGGCACCAACGTTTTAAAACGGCTAATTTTATATTTAATTTCTTGGTTATTTTTTCCCGATAAGGGATATCAAAAGCGTCATCATTAATGGCGTATATATCAGGTCTTAATTTTTCAAATATTCTCTCTAAATTACCAAGCAGATTACCGGAATCTGATAATACGGGCGGCAGAATAAAAGCGTAATCCACGACTTTCATTGAACTTATCATTTTCAATCTCAACTGCTCGTTTAAAATCGGTCTTTTTTCTCCTTTGTAATTTTTGAGATCTGCGTCAGGACCCGTACCGACTATTAGGATGTCTCCCAGGTTTTTGCAGTCCTCGAAAAACAAGACATGGCCGGCGTGGGTCAGGTCGAAACAACCCGAGCAAAAAACTATTTTTTCATTTTTGTGTTTTTTCCGGATATCCGCCAAATTCTCAAGGTTTATCTTGGTCATTTTAGCAAAAGCATTATAGATAATAATCAGGGATATTTCAATAATCGCCCTTGATTTTTATTTGATTTTGTATGATAATAAAGTTTGTCATGATTATCATCAGAACCCCATTTAGAATCTCATTTTTCGGCGGCGGCACCGACTATCCGGCTTGGTTTAAAAACAACGGCGGAGCCGTGCTTTCGACTTCAATTAATAAATACTGCTATATTACTTGCCGGTATCTGCCGCCTTTTTTCGAACATAAACACCGGATTATCTGGTCAAAAATAGAATCGGTCAAAGAAATCGACGAAATCGAACATCCGGTGGTTAATGCGGCCTTTAAAATTTTTAATATCAAGGAAGGGATTGAAATCCATCATGATGGCGATTTGCCGGCCCGGACCGGCCTTGGTTCCAGTTCTTCTTTTGCTGTCGGCATAATCCATGCCTTGCACGCTCTTCAGGGGAAAATCATAAGCAAGAGACAATTGGCGTTGGAAGCGATTGAACTGGAGCAGGAAATTCTTAAAGAAAATGTCGGTTGTCAGGATCAGGCGATAGCGGCTTTCGGCGGGTTCAATAAAATCGAATTTGGCGGTCCCCAAAAAATCACAGTCAATCCGATTCTTCTGGCTCCGGAAAGGCTGGAGTTGTTTCAAAGCCATTTGATGCTTTTTTTCACGGGTTTATCAAGATACGCTTCGGAAATTGCCGCAGAACAAATAAAAAACACCTCTAATAAAACTATTGAATTGTCGGCCTTGAAAGGCATGGTGGATGAAGCGATAAAAATATTGAACGGAACCGGTTCGCTTGATGATTTCGGAAAACTTTTGGACGAAAGCTGGAGAATTAAGAAAACCTTGAGTTCTCAGATTTCCAATCCCCGTATTGATGAAATTTACGCGGCGGCCAAAGAAGCCGGCGCTTTGGGCGGGAAACTGCTGGGAGCGGGCGGCGGCGGTTTTATGCTCTTTTTTGTAAAACCGGAGTTACAGCCGAAAGTGAGGGAAAAATTAAAGGACTTGCTTTACGTTCCTTTTAAATTTGAAAACGCGGGCAGTCAAATAATTTACTATGGCCAAGGACTCGACTTTTGAAAATATTGACGTTTTGGTTCTTTGCGGCGGAAAGGGGACCCGGTTGCGGCCGGTAGTCTCCGATAAGCCGAAAGCTCTTGCCGATGTAGGCGGCAAGCCGTTTATTGAAATTTTGCTAGATATCCTGGCTTCTGAGGGTTTCCATCGGGTAATTCTGGGAGTGGGGTATTTGAAAGAGGAAGTCAAAAATCATTTTCAGGCTAATCCGCGCAAAGACCTCAAAATAGAATTTTCCGAAGAAGATACGCCTTTGGGCACCGGCGGAGCGGTGAAAAAAGCCAAGCCGCTTATCAAGAGCGACCATTTTTTGGTTTTGAACGGAGACAGCCTGGCTTCGGTTGATTTCAATGAATTCTATCAAAGCCATTTGGATAAAAAAGCCATGCTTTCACTGGCTTTAGCAAACGTGGCCGACGACTCTTCTTCTTACGGGAGAGTGATGCTGGCCAGCGACAACAGAATCGCGAGTTTTAACGAGAAGCAGAATTTGGTGAGCGCGGGAGTTTATTTGATGAGGAAGGATGTTTTTGATTTTATGCCGGCCGAAAATTCTTTTTCCCTGGAACACGATTTTTTCCCGAAGATTACCGAAGCCAGCTACGGTTTCGTTTCCGATAAGGGATTCATTGACATTGGAACTCCGGAAAGATACCGGCAGGCAAATCGTTTATTTTCAAAATAAAACAAAATGAAATTTCCTCTTTCCGTAATCATTTTAACCTTTAACGAGGAATTAAATATTGAAAATTGTCTCAAAAACGTCGCCGGTTGGGCAAACGAGATTATCGTTGTTGATTCTTTCTCAGGCGATAAAACTTTGGCGATCGCCAAGAAATACACCGATAAAATAGTCAAGCACACTTTTGTCAATCAAGCGGAACAATTCAATTGGGCTTTGGATAATATTAAAATTAAAAACGACTGGATTCTGCGGCTGGACGCCGACGAATATTTAACCGAGGAACTTAAAGCCGAAATAACCGAAAAACTGGAAAACAGGCCCGACGATATAAACGGTTATTACATGAAACGTCGGGTTTATTTCATGGGCCGATTCATAAAACACGGCGGTTATTATCCAAAATGGTTTTTGCGGCTTTTCAGGAGAGAAAAAGCTCATTCCGAAGAAAGGGAAATGGACGAGCATTTGGTTTTATCGGAAGGCGAAGCCGGCTGGCTTAAAAACGATTTTGTCGACGACAACAAAAAAGATCTTTCTTGGTGGACGGAAAAACACAATAATTATTCCACGCGCGAGGCCAAAGACGTGATAAAAGGGAATTACGGCGTCAGAAAAAAAATGTTTTATTACAAATTGCCTCCTTTCTGCCGCGCTTTCTGTTTTTTCGTTTACAGATATTTTTTTCTTCTCGGTTTTCTCGACGGCAAGGAGGGCTTGATATTCCATTTTCTCCAGGGATTTTGGTACCGTTTTCTGGTGGATGCCAAGATCCATGAGATAAGAAAGCAGAAAATCAATCTTTGAAAAAATCGAACATATTGTTATAATGAGGAAATAATATGGAATATAAAAATAAATTCGAAAACAAAACGATTTTAGTGACCGGCGGCACCGGTTCTTTCGGCAACGCCGTTGCTGACCTTTTGCTTCAGTACAATCCGAAAAAAATCATTATCTTCAGCCGCGACGAAAAAAAGCAGTTCGATATGGGCAACAAATATAACGACGACCGTTTGCGGTTTATTTTGGGCGACGTGAGGGAAAAAGATTCGGTCAACCACGCGATGAAAGGCGTCAATTACGTTTTTCACGCCGCGGCCTTAAAACAGGTGCCTAACTGCGAATTTTTCCCGGTGGAAGCCATCAGGACCAATGCCCTCGGCGCTTACAATGTAGTTGATTCAGCCGTTGAAAACGGCGTGGAACGGGTGGTGGTTTTAAGCACAGATAAGGCGGTTCATCCGATCAACGTCATGGGCATGACCAAGGCTCTGATGGAAAGAATCATGATTGCCATCTCGCGGGAAAAGAGAAGCCAAACCGTTCTTTGCGGCACCCGCTACGGCAACGTGATGTACACCCGGGGCTCGGTGATTCCTTTTTTCATAGACCAGATGAAAGCCGGTAAGCCATTGACGGTTACCAACAGAGACATGACCAGGTTCATGATGCCGTTAAGCCATTCAGTTGACCTGGTGCTTTACGCTTTGGCCAACGGCGAAGAAGGGGATATTTACGTAAGAAAAGCGGTGGCGGGCGCCATCGGGGATTTAGCCGAAGCCCTGGTTGAAATTTTTAAATATGACAA